>JBIIRU010000165.1:0-5961 GCA_044341355.1 Cyanobium sp.
AGCCCCACCCCTATCTCAGCCTGGGGGCTCCCTACGGAGACCAGGCCTGTCCCTTCCGCCTGCGCCGTGGTGTGATGGGTCGCTTGGCTCGCGCCCAGGGGTGTTTGCAGCGACGCCAATGCCCATATCAGTTAGCGGTTTTTGATGCCTGGCGTCCGGTGGCTGTTCAGGCCTTCATGGTGAATTACGCCACCCGCCAGGAATGTGAGGCGCGGGGCCTGGATCCCGATGGTTCTGGACCCGAATGGGAGGCGGTGGGCCTTGATGTGGGGCGCTTTTGGGCCCCACCCAGCCTGCACCCTGCCGCTCCGCCTCCCCACAGCACTGGTGCCGCAGTGGATCTCACCCTGGCCGATGCTGCTGGGCAGCCCTTGCAGATGGGCGGCGCCATCGATGCGATCGGGCCCGTCTCCGAGCCCGATCATTACGCCCTGGCTGCCAGAGAGGACCCTGATTCAGAGGCGGCCCTTTGGCATGGCCGCCGCCGCCTCCTAGCCGCAGTGATGCAAGAGGTCGGTTTTGTGCAACACCCCAATGAATGGTGGCATTTCAGTTATGGCGACCAGCTTTGGGCTTGGCGCAGGGGCCTGGATCGGGCCCACTACGGACGGATCGGGACCCCGGAACCGGAAGGCTGAGGCAGAGTTTCAGCGCCAGGGGGGTCGCCCAGGCCCAGTTCCCTTTGCATTGCCGCAGCCTGGGCTGGGGTCATTAAATTTTGGCGTACGCAACTGGCCAGGGTGGCCCGGGTCATCTCCGCCTGCACCTGCCGCAGGGAGGCGAGCACCGGCTCCGGTTGATCCGCCCAGGGCAGCAGGTTTTTGGCAAAGCTGCTGCGAATCAAAGCTCCCTGGCAGGTGGTCTCATCCGGGTGGTATTTCTTGAGTCGTGGTTCCGGTGGGGGTGGATCCTGCTGGGCCAGCAGGGGTTTGACTCCAGCCCCCAGGACCCCTAGGACCAGGCCAGCAGCAAGGATCACTCTGGCGCTGCTCATGAAGGCAGAACCAGGGCTTCGAGTTCGTCGGCCCGCAGGCGTTGGATGAAGTCCCCGAAGCTGCGACGACCGCCCTCATCACGCCAGGCCACCAGGAGGGGTTCCAGCGTTTTTTCGAGCGCTTCCAGGGGCATCGCTTCCAGCACTGGCATGGCCAAACGGGTAAGGCCCGGACTGCCGCCCAGCCAGAGTTGGTATTGGTTCACCCCACTCCCCACCAAGGCAATCTCAGCCATGTAAGGGCGGGAGCAGCCGTTGGGGCACCCGGTCATACGCACCAGCACCGATTTGTTGATGCCCAATCTGGTGAATTGGGTTTGGATCCGATCCAGCACATCAGGCAGGATGCGTTCCGCCTCGGTGATCGCCAGGCCGCAGGTGGGCAAGGCCGGGCAGGCAATGGCGTGGCGGGCCAGGGGGGCCGGGGCCCCGGGATCTGCAAAGCCCAGCTGGGCCAGGGCCTGCTTAACGCTGCTGCGCTGGTGGGCACCAATATTGCAAAGCAGCACATCCTGATTTGGGGTCAGACGCACCTCCAGCTGAAAAGTCTCCACCAGGCGCCTCAGCCCGGCCTTCCTCTCCCCTTCCAGTCGGCCGCAAAGCAACGGCAAGCCGACGAACCATGTCGATGGCGATTGACGGTGCCAGCCGAGGTAATCGTTGAGACGGGGTTTCGGCTCGCGCCGAAGGGGGTGGAGGGGCTGGCTGAAATACCGGGTCAGTTCGTGCTGAAACCAGGCGAGGCCGCGGTCATGGATCAGATATTTCATCCGCGCGTGGGGTCTGTGCTGGCGATCGCCGTGGTCCCGCTGCAGGGCCACGATCGCCTGGATCAACGGCAGGATCTGCGCTGCCGTCACATACCCCAGGGGCTCGGCCAACCGGGCGAAGGTGCTCTCCTTGTTATGGGTGCGACCCATGCCGCCTCCCACATAGACATTGCAGCCGCGGGGCCGACCGGCTGGATCGGTGAACAGCACCAGTCCAATGTCCTGGGTGAGCAGATCGACGGCGTTATCGCCCGGCACGGTCACCGCGACCTTGAATTTGCGCGGTAGATAGGTGGACCCATAGAGGGGTTCGGCCTGATCCCCGCTGAAAACCGCTCCCTCAAGCTGCTGATCGATGATTTGCTGTACCGCAGGCTGGGGCCGGATCCGATGGCTAAGGTCGCCGTCGACCCAAAGGTCGAGGTAAGAGCCTTGGGCGGCCTGGGGCGTCAGCAGATCGGCGATTTGGTCGGCCAACTGCCGGGCGGCTGGGTAACCGTTGTCCTCGAAGGGGGCGGCTGGGGCCATCACATTGCGGTTGATATCACCGCAGGCCGAGAGGCTCGAACCCATGGTTCGGGCCACCGTGCCGATGACTTCCCGCAGATCAGCCTTGGCGATGCCATGCATCTGGAAGGCTTGGCGGGTGGTGGCCCGCAGGCTGCCGTTGCCGAGCCGATCGGCCAGCTCGTCGAGGGCCAGGTAGAGGGCTGTCGGAATTCGACCGGCTGGGCTGCGCAGCCGCAACATCATCTGCCAATCCTTGCTTTGTCCCTTCTGGCGATGGTCCCGGTTGTCCTGTTGATAACTGCCGTGATACTTAAGAATCTGGACCGCCGGATCGGTGAAATGGAGGCTGTCGTTCTCCAGTTCCGTCGCCAGCGGTTCCTTCAGATGGCCGCTCTGGGCCTTCAGCGTCTCGATCTTGGTGGGCTTGCCATGATCTGTCGCCTCTGCTGAGCTATAGGCGCCCTTGGTCGACGACATCGGCAAGAAGTGAGGCGGCTGGTAATTGAAACTAGCGAACCAGCTGCGGCGATGCCCCCACCGCTGCCGTTGCCCATGCCAGTTGATGTCGTTCCATACAGTCGGTGCAAGGCGGATCGAGACTATGGCCACGTTTTTATTGGAGATTGGCAGCGAGGAACTTCCCGCTGATTTCGTCAGGTTGGCTTTGCCCCAGCTGCGCCAGCGGGTTGAAGACGATCTAGCGGCGGCCCGGTTGACTTGGCAGGAGCTGCGGGTGACGGGTACACCGCGGCGCTTGGCCGTTCTGATTGGGGGCCTGGCGACCCGGCAGGAGGATCGCTGCGAGGATCGCAAGGGTCCCCCCGCCGCCACAGCTTTTGTGGAGGGTTCGCCCACGGCGGCCGCCCTTGGTTTTGCCGGGCGCTGCGGCGTGCCGGCCGAGGCCCTGGAGGTGCGGCCAACCCCCAAGGGCGATTTTGTCTTCGCCCAGGTCCTGGAGCCCGGCCAACCGACAACCACGGTGTTGCATACCCTGATTCCCGAGTGGATCTGGGGGCTGCAGGGGCGCCGCTTCATGCGCTGGGGCGCTGGGGAAAGCCGCTTCAGCCGTCCGGTCCGTTGGCTGGTGGCCCTGTTGGACGACGAAGTGGTACCGGTTGATTTGGTCGACTGTGATCCGGTGGTAAGCAGCGGTCGTCTCAGCCGGGGCGACCGTCTCAGCCCACATCCCCTGGCCATTGCACGGGCCGATGGCTACTTCGAGACCTTGGCTGCGGCGGCGGTGATGGCCGATCGCGATGGCCGCGCCGCCACCATTGGCGCCGAGATCGAGGCGGCGGCCCAGGCTGCCGCCGGTGTGCCCGATCTGCCGGAGGCCCTTTTCGATGAGCTGGTGGATCTGGTCGAAGCCCCCCAGGTGCTGACCGGATCGCTTGATGAGCGCTATCTGGCGCTGCCGCCCGAGGTGCTTAGCACCGTGATGCGATCCCACCAGCGCTATGTGCCCCTGGGATGCCCCGGTGCCCTGCCCGATTCTCTCGCCCTGGAGGCGCGGGATTTGCTCCTTTGCCGCTTCCTGTTTGTGGCCAATGGTCGCGATCCTGCCGCTGCCGATACGGTGCGACGGGGCAATGAGAGGGTACTGAGGGCTCGTTTGGACGACGCTGCCTTTTTTGTGCGGGCCGACCGGTCCGTGGCCAGTATCGATCGCCGCGATCAACTCGATCGGGTCACCTTCGCCGAGGGACTGGGCAGCCTGCTGGATCGAACCCAACGCCTCGAATGGTTAACGGACGCCCTGCTCGATGCACTGGCCCTGGCGATGCCCACGGCGGCGGCGGCCCGCCGCGCCGCCCATCTCTGCAAACACGACCTGGTCAGCCAGATGGTGGCGGAATTTCCGGAGCTGCAAGGTGTGATGGGGGGCAAATACCTGCTGGCTGAAGGGGAACCCCGGGCCGTGGCCCTGGCGGTGCAGGAGCACTATCTGCCCCGTGGTGCGGGCGACAGCCTGCCCACCTCCGATGCGGGCGCCGTGGTGGCTCTGGCTGAAAGGCTGGAATTGCTGCTAAGCAGCTTTGCCAAGGGGGAGCGACCGAGTGGATCCTCAGACCCCTATGGGTTGCGTCGGGCCGGCAACGGGATCCTTCAGATTCTCTGGGATCGGGGCTGGAGCCTGGATCTGGTGGCCCTGCTGCAGCGCTCCTGCCGGCACTGGGCGGAGATGTTGCCCGACCTTGACATTGACGTGATTTCCCTGGAGGCGAGCATGGTCGAGTTGCTGCGCCAGAGGTTGGTTAGCCAGCTAGAGGAGGAGGGTTTTGATGGCGATTTGGTCCAGGCGGTTGCCGGCGAGACTGTGTCAACAGCCAGGTTGTTGGGGGACCCGGCCGATGCCCGCCGCCGTTTACTGCTGCTGGCCGATCTGCGCCACCAGGGCCAACTGGTTGCCTTGCAGACAGTGGTGCAAAGAGCCTCACGCCTGGCGGCCAAGGGAGACCTGGACCTTGGGGCCTTGGGTCCCGAGGGCAGGGTTGATGTGGCCCTGTTCAATTCCCCGAGCGAGGCGGCGATGTTGGGCGTGATTGAAACCCTTCGTCCCTATGCCCAGGCCCAGGATGGATCGGGATATGGGGCCCTGGCCCAAGGTCTTGCCCACAGCGCTAGCACCCTGACCGATTTCTTCGATGGCCCCCAAAGTGTCCTGGTGATGGCCGACGACCCAGCGGTGCGCCGCAATCGGCTGAATCTGCTGGGCATCCTGCGCAATCAGGCGGCCCAGCTCGCAGATTTCAACTGTCTCAGCGGCTGAGCACCGGTTGTCGATCTGTCGCAGAGGCGGCACCGGGATCCGGGCCGATGCAATTGATGGCTCGGGTTTCGTTGCCAGGGCCTGCGGGGGGAGCCAACAGCTGGGCGACTTCCGCTTCGGTGCGCACGGCACTGGCTACCGGTTTATACCCGGATGGGGCCAAGGCTTGACCCCGCAGTACGGAGGCCAGCGTACGGAAAGTGAGTTTGAGTTGTTGCCAAGGATTCATGGCTACTACTCGCTTATAGAGGTAGCTATCGAAAGTCAGGCGCTGCACATCGAGGTCATCACACATTTCGACGAAGGCCTCTCGGGCCGCATCATTGCTATAAAAAATATTTTGAAGAATTTCGAGAACTTTGTAGGTGGGGCCATATTTTTTGTCCCATTTTTTTAGATAAATTTTTAGGTCGGCCTCGCTGGGAATGCGCGTGCCACCGGCGCTGGCGTTGACGATTTCCTCGGCGCACATCCGCCCACTTTTTGCTGCGAAGTAAATCCCTTCTCCAGAGCTCTTGGTGACATAGCCAGCCGCGTCACCCACCAAGGCCATGCGGCCAACCACCCTTCTTGGGCGCGGGTGCTCGGGGATCGGATGGGCTTCGACTTTGATCACCTCACCATTGAGAAGCCGGTTGCTGGCGCGCTCTCGGATCCCCTGCTGCAGACCCTTGATCAGGGCCTGGTTTTTCTGCATCGTTCCGGTGCCAACAGCAACGTGGTCGTACTTGGGGAATACCCAGGCATAGAAGTCAGGGGAGACGTCGGTTCCGACATACATCTCGGCCAAATCTTCGTAGTAAGCCATTTCTTCCTTGGGCAGGCGAATGCGTTCTTGGAAAGCGATCGCCACGTTGTAGTCGCCAGCATCCATGGCTTTGGCTACCCTGCTGTTGGCGCCATCGGCACCAACGATG
>JBIIRU010000166.1:0-5957 GCA_044341355.1 Cyanobium sp.
ATGCGGATGATCACCTAGCTCCAGCAGCTCCACCTGCTCCAGAGCAATGCGCAGCAACTGGAAATGATCGGGCATCTCAATGTCGTCCGCGAGCTCTGCCGGAAAGGTGGCGGCGGCATCGAACGGGGCTCCTGGTTCAGGCCAGCCCCAAAGGGCGCGGCCCGCAGGGCTAAGGACCTGCCAATGCCGCTGGCGCGCGCCCCATTCCTTGTCCCTGGACAAGGCCATCAGCTCTCCCCGCAGGCGGAACTGACAGCGGGCTTTGGGCAGCAGCCAGCACAGCTCCACGGCGGGCTGTTTTCGCAGCTCGGCATGTTTGGCGCTGCGGCCGTCGGTGAGCAGATCCAGCACGGCGCCATCAGCCCAGCCGCGGAACACCAAAGTGCGCACCCTTGGGCTGCCATCGGGGCCAACTGTGGCGAGCTGCAGCCAGCGGGCATTTGCTGAGCGGCCTTCCCGCTCGCGGGCCCCGCGCAGCAACAGTCGCCAGGGCGGCAGTGCCGTCACACCGTCCTTGCTGGGCGGCAGTTCATGGCACCCGCCGCGCCACCGAGGGCCACCAGGCCCAGGGCGCCAGCGGCGGCCAGAAACACCAGCGTTTGCAAGGCAAGTAGGAAAAATCCCAACGCCGACGCCGCCTTGATCTGGACCTGAGCCTTGATCAACAGGGTGATCAGCAGCAGCACCGTGGCCTGCAACCCAGCAATCTTGGCGACCGTGAAGGGGGAGAAGGGGCTGAGCAGCAACATGGGAGATGGGCAGTGATCCAATTCTGGCGGGGTTGCCGCTGGTTCGGCGCCAAAGGCGACCATTGTGACTAGTATGGTCATATTCAACGCAGATCAGGGTCGTGGAGACCTGGCCCATCCATGAGGCGAAAGCCCGCTTCTCCGAGCTGGTGAAGCGGGCCCAGCACACGCCCCAGCAGCTGACCTCCCACGGTCAGCCGGTCGCCGTGGTGCTCTCGGCTGAGGCCTACCAGCGGCAACAGCACCCGGGTGAATCCCTGCTGGAATTTCTGCAGCGCTCACCCCTCGCTGATGCCGATGATCTGGTGCTGGAGCGCGATCGCAGCAGCACCAGAGACCTGGAGATCTAGGGCGTGGCTGCGGGCTGGTTGGTCGACACCAATGTGATCTCGGAGCTGCGCCGCCGCGATCCCGATGCCAACGTGCGAGCCTGGTTTGCCCAGCGGCCGGCAACCGAGCTGTACCTGAGTGTGCTGACCCTGGGAGAGATCCGCAAAGGGGTGGAGGCGTTGACTGATTCAGGCCGGCGCACCGTGTTGAGCGAGTGGTTGGAGCGGGAGCTGCCCGTGTTTTTTGCAGCACGGCTGCTGCCGATCGATGGCGCAGTCGCCCACCAATGGGGCCAGCTGCTGGCGGAGGCGGGTCGCTCGCTGCCGGCCATCGATAGCTTGCTAGCCGCCACGGCCCTGCACCACAACCTGGTGCTGGTGACCCGCAACCTCAAGGACTTCGCGGGTCTGCCGGTGCAAGTCCTGAATCCCTGGGAGGCGGAGTAGCCATGACGCGGGAGGAGCTACGTCATCTTTCAATCCAAACCTTGTCTAGTGCGCCTTGCTTGCAGTTATGCAGGAAACAGGGATCAGCCAACCGGCAAGCTGACATAACTTGCTCCATTTTTAATAGCTCCGCCCCGCTGACCTGGGGCTAGGTGACAATATCCGAGATGCCTTGCTATAGATAAATTGTCCCAGGGGGAGGCAGGCGGCAAGGTCTAGTCAATTATGAAAAACAGCGCTTTCTGGTGAATTCTTATGTGGCCCGCCGAATCACTGCTAGGGCCCTAACAAGCGCTGGCCGTTTGCCAGCAACAATCACACGAACAATCACAAAGAGGAATTCAATGGACCACATCTTGTATTGGAATAACGTCGCGATCGAAGCAAACAAGCGCGACTTCAGCAACGTACCTGGCACCAACAAGCCCAGTCCGGAACAAGGCGGGCCCACGCTTAGCTCCCGGGCGCTGGCGATTGTGCACTTGGCCATGTACGACGCCCACGCCGGCGTAGTGAACAACCCGGCAGTGCTGCCGCGCTACCTCAACCCTGCCCCTGCTTTGCTGCCCGGTGCCACGAACGCCGCCGCGGCGGTGGCCGCAGCCGCCCACGACTGTTTGAGTGCGCTGTTTCCGCGCCAAAAGCCGCACTTTGATGCGGCCCATGCGGCGGCTGGGCTCTCAGAGCCCGGATTGGCAAAGAGTCAGGAATTCGGACAGGCCGTGGCAAAGGCGATATTGATGGACAGGGCTGGAGACCCCGGCGCCAGTGCTGATGGCTATGCGGAATCAATGCAACCTGGCAGACATCGACCCGATCCCGCCAATCCAACCCAGGGCTTTCACGCGCCGTTCTATGGCGCTCGCTCCAAGTGTTTTACAGTCACTAAGCGTCACGAACTCGACTCCCCGTCAACACTCACGGCCGCCGAGCACGCCCATGCCCACAAGCAGGTGCGGGGCAAGGGGATCGCTCCCGAATTGATGGGCACGTTGCCGACAAACTCCCTCAAACGCACGGTCGACGAATACGTTGTCGGGCTCTATTGGTCCTACGATGGATCGCGCGAACTGGGCACGCCGCCACGGTTGTACAACCAAATCGTGCGCGAGATTGCCGTGCTCAAAGCCAACAGTGTGGATGACAATGCACGCCTGTTCGCATTCGTAAATGCCGCCATGGGAGACGCGGGCATTCTGGCGTGGGACCAGAAATACATCCATGATTATTGGCGCCCCGTGCTGGGAATCCGCGAACACGATGCATCCATGGGTCCAGCCGCCCCCACAGCAAAAGATGGCATCGAGAACGATTGCGACCCCGCGTGGCTGCCTCTAGGGGCACCAGCCAGCAACAGCAACCTGCCGGCGACAGACACGACCCCCGCCCGATCCGAGCGAAACTTCACGCCTCCCTTCCCGGCATACCCATCTGGTCACGCCACTTTTGGGGCAGCGGCGTTTCAAATCGTACGGCTGTTCTATCTGGGCACCACTCAAGCAAAGAAGCTCTTGCCCGACACGGTGTACCAAGGTCCTTTCGTCTCCGACGAACTCAACGGGATCACGCGGGACAACACGGGCTGCATTCGACCTCGGCATCTGCGAAAATTTGACGATGGCCTCATGCAAATGATCAAGGCCAATGGCTTTTCGCGGATCTGGCTGGGCGTGCATTGGTCGTTCGATGCGTTTGCGCTAAAGGACGAAGAACCCGACCTTTCGCGCAATCATGACGGCGACTTCAAGCACAACATCGGTGGCGTGCCCTTGGGCCTCAAGATCGCTGAAGACATCTTTGCGGCCGGCGGCGAAAAGGCGCCCGCCAAATCGCCGGTTGGCCCACGCCCCTAATAGCCGCAAACACCAACCCTGGGCGCCCCACGCTCCTAGACTGGGTTCCTCCACTTGTTTGCCCTGCATGACTGCAACTCTTCATGCCCCCATCGCCCCCGGCACCGACCTGCGGGAGGTGTTCCGCACCACCTACGAAAACCGCTACACCTGGGATCCGGGCTTCGGCGGCTACGGCGGTCGCTGCGTCTGGCAGCAGGGCGATCGCCTAGTTGAGGGCAGCTTCAAGGTGGGCGCCGACCTCAAGGCCACGGTGGAGGGGGTGGACGATGAAGAGGTCAAAAAGGCCATCGCCTCCCAGCTCTGGGAAGTGGCGATCCACCGGGTGCGCCGCAGCTTCGAGCAAACCCATGGCGAAAACACCTTCACTGCCGGTGACACCGATGCGGTGGGCACCGAAGTGATCGTAGGTGGCAAGAATGCCGGCGATCGTTATCGCATCAAGGACAATGTGGTGACGATGGTCCATCGCCACATCCACGGCACCGCGGTGACGATCTTCACCCTCAGCACCACCGACACCGGATCCGGCTACCTCAGCCACACCTACACCAGTAGCTATAGCGATCCGGCCACTGGCGAGGCTAAAGGCGGCACCAGCAGCTTCACCGACACCTTCACCCCCCTGACACCGGCGGGACCCTGGGTGCTGGCCGAGCGGGTGGTGGTCAGCGATGCAGAGGGGACGGCAGCAGATTCAAGTAGTCAGACTTTCCGGTTCGAAGATCTGACTCCGCTCGCCTGAAACCCAGCGGGGTAGAGAGCGAATAAAAAAGGGTCGAGTAACGAGCAACAAGGCTTCCGGACTCGACCCAGCCACCCCAATCAGTCGGCGATTTCCGGCACATTCTTAAGCCGTTCATTCAGTTGCATGGCCATCGATTGGCGGCCCACGGCCAACACCTTGAGGGTGTCTTCATGCATGCGCAGTTGGGCGTCGGCCACCTGCATGCCCCGCACCAGCTCCTTCATGTCGTCCGGCAGGCTGTTGAGGTCATACCGCTTGCCTTCGAAAGTGAGCACCGGCGGCGCCTGATTGGGGGTTTCCATGGCAGTAAAGCGCTTGCCGGCCCACAGTAGGGGCAGGGCTGGGTGGTATCCGCGGATTCAGGCTTCAACCCTGATCAGTTGCCGCAGGCACAATTCCCGGTAGCGACCCCCCCGGGCCATCAGTACGTCGTGGCTGCCCACCTCGACGATGCGGCCCGCCTCCAGCACCACGATTTGGTCGGCTTCTTGCACCGTGGCCAAGCGGTGGGCGATGACGAGGACCGTGCGGCCCTGCATGGCCCGCCGCAGCCCCCGCTGCACCGCCTCCTCCGATTCGGCATCCAGAGCGCTGGTGGCCTCATCCAGCAGCAGCACCGCCGGGTTGCCCAGCACGGCCCGGGCGATGGCCAGCCGCTGCAGCTGCCCGCCGGAGAAGTTGCTGCCCCGTTCTTCAATTCGGCCGTCGTAACCGCCGGGCAGGGCCTCGATGAAATCGGCGGCATTGGCCAGGCGCGCCGCCGCCACAATTTGCTCCCTTGTGGCAGGCCGGCCAAAGGCGATCGCCTCAGACACCGTGCCGGAGAAGACACTGCTTTGCTGGGGCACCAAGGCCACGGCCCGGCGCAGGTCCCGGGCCCGCAGCTCCGCCAGATCGGCGCCATCAAGCAGCACCCTTCCCCGCTGGGCGGTGTTGAAGCGCAGCAGCAGTGAGAACAGGGTGCTTTTGCCGGCGCCAGAAGGCCCCACCAGGGCCACCACTTGGCCCGGTTTGATCGCCAGATCGAGCTGGTGCAGCACCGGACGATCGGGGTCATAGCCAAAGCTGACCCCTTCCAAGCGCAGGGCCCCTTGCACCGGTCCCAGGGGCAGGGCACCGGGATGGTCGGGCGTTTCAATCGGCTCGGCTTCGATCGCCCGCAGGCGCCCCAGGGAGGCCTTGCCCTGCTGAAACTCGTTGAAGTTGGTGGTGAGGTGGGAGATCGGATCGATCAGCATCAGCAGGGCCGCCACGAAGCTGCTGAACCCCTGGCTATTTAGACCCCCGGCCTGGATGCGGGCAGCACCCATCAACAGCACCGCCAGGATGCCGCTGGCCTCAATGAAGCCCACCACCGGATGCTGGGCAGCCAGCAACTTCAAGGTGCGATAGCGGGCATGGCGGTGTTGGTCGACTTCGCTGTCAAAGCGCTGCTGCAACCAGGGTTCGGCGGCAAAGGCGCGCACCAGGGGCAGGCCCGTGATCGCTTCCCCCAGCAGGGCGGCCAGATCGCTCACCTGTTTTTGGCTGCGTTCGGCGGCGGCCATCACCCGGGCGCCAAAGCCACTCACCAGCAGGGCCACCACGGGGGCCAGCAACAGGGTGGCCAGGGCCAGGGGCCAGTCGAGCCACAGCATGTAGCCCAGCACCACCAGCAATTGCAGGGCGCTGGGGGTGCTGTCCTGGATGGTTTTGTAGATGACATCACCGACCCGGTCGGCGTCTTCGGTGAGGCGGTAGGTGAGATCCCCGGCCGAAAGTTTTTCGAGGGCGCCGAAATCCAGCTGTTGCAGGCGGGCAAACAGTTGGCGGCGCAGATCCTGGCTGACCC
>JBIIRU010000167.1:0-5913 GCA_044341355.1 Cyanobium sp.
GACTGGGAGATCGGCTGCCGGCATTGCCAGGGGGTGGGAGGGTTATGAGCTGGATCAGGGTTTGACTGTGGCTAGGGCGAGGCGGCTCTTGGCCAGCACCTCGGCGGGCAGGCTGATGAAGCCCAGATCTGGCGCCATCGCCTGGGCTTCGTCGCTGAGGGTGTGGGTAAAGACCTTGTTGAGGGCCTCGTGACTGGCGCCGTTACCAGTTTTGTAGAGCAGGATCCAAGTGAAGGTGACGATCGGATAGCCCTTGGCCGGATTGGGATTGCTGCCGGTGAGATCGGGGCCCAGGTCGATGGCCGCCAGGGCCTCCTGCTCGGCCGCCAGGGTGGGCTTGAGCTTTTGGCCGGAGGCATTGCTGATCGCAGCCGCCTGTAGGGGCTCCTTGACGAAGGCCGACTCGACGTAGCCGATGGTGCCCTCCACCTGGCTCAGCTGGGCCGCTACCCCCTCATTGCCCTTGGCACCAATGCCCGTGGGCCATTTGACGTTCTTGCCAGCTCCCGGCCCGCTTTTCCAGGCGGGACTGATGGCCGCCAGGTGGGCCGTGAAATTGGCGGTGGTGCCGGATCCATCCGAGCGAAAGACCACCTTGATGGGCTTGGCGGCACAGCCCAGCTGGCTGAAATTGGTGATTTTGCCCAAAAACACATCGACAAGTTGGGGTTGGGTAAGCTGTAGCTCACAGCCTTTGTTGTTGTAAGCCACCGCAATGGCACCGGCCGTCATCGGAATCTGCACCACTCCCTGGGGTAGCTTGGCGATTTCTTCTGCCTTCATCGGCACATCACTGGCGGCGAAATCGACCGTGCGGGAAATGAATTGGCGTACACCCGCACCGGATCCGACCGACTGATAATTGACTCGCACCCCTTTATCCGCCAGATCCTTAAACCAGCGTTGATAGATCGCCGCCGGAAATGAAGCCCCTGATCCATTCAAGGTGGTGGTGCCGCCACAGGCCCCAAGGCTGACGCTGAGACCAGCCACCGTTCCAATCAAGACAAGATTTCGCAGCGATCTCAGGGTTGGCTTGCAGGACGTCAGGGCCCCAGGCTTGGATTGCGCCAACAGAGCTTGGAAAACCATGGGTCAAGGGAAGGTGATGCTACGAAATTACAAAAGTGCAGCACCAGCTTCGTTAAGAACAGGTTGTCAGTTGCGCCGACGGTGATGCTTGTAACTTCAGGTCTCCAGCAACCTAGCCCCGCTCTGGCGACGAATCGCCACCACCGCTGGCCGGGGTGGACGTCCGGGTCCAGCAGGCCAGTTGGAGCCGACCGGAACCCAGCGCAACTGCTCAAAGGGCTGGCCATCTCGGTCGCTGAGGGTATAAGCCTGCGCTTCGCTGGCCCCTGCGCCCTGCCCTGCTGTTTTGGGCACCGCTCGGATGCCGTTGGTTTCGCCAGGGTGCTGCACGGCTAGAAAAAGCGTCTTGCCGGCGGTGTCAAAGCAGGGACCAGTGAATTCCGACTCCGCCGGTGCGGTGGCAAAGCAGAGGGGCTCACCGGCCGCGGCGCCTTGGGCGGGCAGCAACCAACAACTGTTGTTGCCAAAGATCTCGCCATCGCGGCCCCCCAGCCGGTCCGTCACCATCCAGAGATTGCCGGCTGGATCAATCGCCAGATTGTCAGGGTTGGCAAAGCCCATGCCCCCTTCCCAGGGCAGACCGCCTGTGGCAACCATGCGCCAGCGAAAGCGGGATGCCGACGGCGCCTCGTCCGCAAGGCGCATGATCCAACCGTGGGGCCAGCTGGCTTGGCGGGCCGGGCCGTGGAAGATGGCGGGGTCGGCTCTGCCTTCGTCATCGCTGCCGCCGGCGGTGAATGCCAGCAGCAGATCGCCGCTGGCGGGATCGATTTCGGTGTCTTCGGGCCGAGCCGTGGCCGTCGCCCCAACTGCGTTGGCCGCCAGGTGGGCATCAATCAAAATGGCCCCCATCTGGGCTTGGCCTGGGTAGAGGTCGGCCAGGGTTTGGAACCGCTGCCGGTAGCGATCTACCGCTGCATCGCTAGAGAAGCGTTCCGATCCCGCGCGGCGGCGGTCGCTATGGGGCAGGACGGTGGCTATCGGCACCCCCCATTGGTCGTAGTGGCTGGGGTATTGGGGTTGGATCGGGGTCTGGGGGGCGAGGCGGATCCATTGGCCGCTGCCGTCTTCGCTAAAACGGGCGACTTCAAGGTGGCCCTGTTCAAACAGGCGCGAGTTGGCGCGATCCTGCGGGTCTTGCACCAGTGATTCGCTGACAAAGCGATAAAGATGGCCCCCATAACGGTCGCAGCCGGAATAAACCACCAGGGGTTGGGCGCGCTGGGCTTTGATCGCCACGGCTTCATGGCGAAAGCGGCCCAACCAGCTGTGTTTGATCGGCGGCCGTTGGGGTTGGAACGGATCAATCTCCACCATCCAGCCGTATTTGTTGCCCGCCAGGCCAAAGGGCTGGCCCAATCCCTCCAGTTTGTTGCCGCTATAGACAAACGGCCGCTGGGCCGGCGGCGCCGCGGAGCCGTCGGCAAAGACCGCCTCCGCAACCTGACTGTGGAAGTTCTCTTCAGCGCTCAACACGGTGCCCCAAGGGGTCTGGCCGCCGGCACAGTTGGCGAAGCTGCCGATGATGCCATCCCCCAGACCATCGTCGTAGCCCAGTCGTTTTTTCAGCGCGAACACCTCCCGCGCCGGCCCGCTGACGCCCAGCCTTTGGGTGGGGTCGGCCCAGCCGCTCAGCCCTGTGATGCGGCGGTCGTGGCGGCCGGGTCGGCGTTTCCAGGAGCCATCGGCCTGCCGCTCGATCGTGCAAACGCCGATGCCAAGGTCGGCCATGGCCGCTGTCGCCACCTCCAGCACCATCTGGCGCAGGGGATCATTCTCGGCGAGGCTGTCCCAAGGCAGATCGCCTTGGAGTTGGCCCAGCCGGGCCGCCAGGGCTGGCAGGGGCAGCGCAGTGCCGATGACCTCGGCGTAGGCGTCGGCCCAGACCCGCGCTGAGATGTATTCGAAATTGACCGTGAGCAGGGCCTTGTCACCGCCCAAGGCATTGAAGGCCAGGTAGTCATTGTTGAAACCGAAGCGGCCGTTGCCCAGGGGCTCGCCCCAACTCGCCACCACATCGGTGCGGAAGCCCTCGGGCACCACCACGCCATCGGACAGGCTGATCTGGCTGTAGGCGGCCCGCTGCTGGCTGGCGCTGAGGCCGTCGTTGGCCAGGGGCAGGGGGTAGGGCACGGGGGCAAAGGGTCGGCCTCCCCTGGGGTTCGCCGCAGCGGCGTAACCCTGCGGCAAGAGGGCTGGGCGCAAAGCCACGGACCCCATGCCGATGCCCAACAGGGTCAGGAACTCGCGTCGTTTCAGCGAATCAAACACACCAATCCATCTGCTCTGTCGATGCAAACAGCCTGCTGGAGTCGCTGCGTTGCCGGTGGCATCCTAGAACACATCGCTAATCCTGAGATTTTGGTCGGGGTACATTTTCAGACCCGCATAATCTTCAACATTTAAAAGTCAATCAATTTCATTCGCTACGGGGCATGGACTGCGGATCAGCTGCCTGGTAATCCTCAGTGGTAATCCACAGTGGTAATCCGCAGTGGTAAAATGTTAGTCGGTAAAAACTTCCAATGATCCAGTTGCTTTCTTCCCACACCCCAGCCTGCTTGGCTGCTTCTGTTTCTCTGGCTCGTAGCGCCAGGGTTGGCTTTGGGATTGCCCTATCGCTCTTGGTTGGCGCCGCTGGTTCACCCGTCTTGGCCAATACGGTGGCCAAGGCGGAAGCCGAATGCCGTCTCACCGATAACGGCAGAGTCGTGTTTGATGGCGGTTGCAGCGTTAAACAGAAAGACGGCTCAGGCAGCGTCGGCTTTGTGGTGAAACTTGAAGATGGCAGCACCTATCGTTTCTCCGGTCCCAACCGCACCAATTTGCGGCTGGAAGGGGGAGACGGCGGCAGCAATGTGATGTTTGAGGACAAGGGGGCCAAGGGGTTGTTCAGCTGGAATGACGGCACTCGCACCCGTCGTCTATCGGTAAAGACCAACGAAACCAGTACCTCCAGCGCCGGCGATCGCGATCAGATCAATGCCCGCATTGAAGGCGATGGTCGCAACTGCAAATCCGCCATCCTCGCCAAGTACGGCGACGGCTCCAAAATGTCGATGGCTGATGTGAACGTAACCCTGGGAGCCACCCTGCGCCAGAGCATTGATGCCGGCAAAACCAGCCTCGCCGACATCAATCGCAGCGGCCTCGACTACAACTTCACCACCCGCCACGCCAAGGGCAAAGATCCCATCGGCACCTGTGCCACCGATGGCCAGGGCACCGTGATCAAAATCCAGAGCAATCGCTGATCGACGTCCACCCTGCTTCCCTAGCCTGTTTCCCTAGCTTTGATCCCAGCGCAGCCCTTCGTCCTGCCACGAGGTTTCATCGTCGATCGGTTCAAGGTGGGTGAAGACATGGGTGCGGGGCAGGGCTGCGGCAATCTCTCTTTCGAGGGATTCACAAAAGTCGTGGCCCTGCTTCACCGTCCAATGGCCAGGCACCAGCACATGGAAATTGACGAAACGGCGGGATCCCGCCATGCGGGTGCGCAGGGCATGGAAGGTGATGTCGGTCCCTCTGTGGTGTTCCAACAGGGCCTCCAATTGCCGATGTTCAGCTTCCGGCAGGGCCCGATCCAACAGGCCTGAGGCCGTTTCGTGCAGCAATCGCCACCCCGTAACCACAATATTGAGGGCCACGATGATGGCGATCAGCGGATCCAGAATCGTCCAGCCGGTGAGCTTGGCCAGGGCTACCCCCAGCACCACCCCCAGGGAGGTCCAGACATCACTGAGCAGGTGATGGGCATCGGCCCGCAGGGTGATCGAATCAAAACGCCGCCCGGCCCGCAACAACAACCAGGCCACCCCGCCGTTGATCGCGGTGGCCACCAGCGAAAGCGCCAGGCCCACATCCACCTGTTGCAAACCCTCGGGCTGCTGCAAGCGCCCTGCGGCGGCGTGGATGATCGCTAGGGCCGCCACCACAATCAGGGCGCTTTCGAGGCCACTGGAGAAATACTCCGCTTTGGAATGGCCGAAATGGTGGCGGTTATCGGCCGGTTTGGCGGCCAGGGTGAGGGCCCAGAACGCCCCAATCGCCGCCACCAGATTCACCCCCGATTCCATTGCGTCGGATAGCAAACCCACCGAACCGGTGAGGCGCCAGGCTTGGGTTTTGAGCGCAATCGTGGCGACGGCCGCCGCCACCGAAACCAAGGTGTAGGTGCGGGGGTTGTCAAAGGCCATGGCGTGCTCCGAAGGGCCTCAGCAAGTGAGCTGCGTCTTGGCTGCGTCAATGTAATGGGATGGCCAGTCAGCGCCCGCGGAGTCAGCGCCCGCGGCCCACCAGATTCGCCAACGGCAGCAGGGCCAGGCAAAGCACCCCGATCAACGGCCCCGGCGGCAGGTTGATGGCCGGCAGCAGGGCCAGGCCAAAGCCCAGGGCCGTAACCGCCAGGCCCACCGCCGCGGCCCTGACCAGGGCCGCCCGCAAACTCAGGGCCCCCACCAGGGCCACTACGGCTGGAGCCCCCATCAAGGCCATCACCAACACCACCCCCACCGCCGCCATGGCGCTGACCACGGTGAAGGCGGTGACCAGGGTCATCAGCGCCTGCAGGCGCGAAACAGGCACACCCATGGATGCCGCCCCAGCCGGATCCACCCCCAGAAACACCAGTTGGTCGTAGCGCCCCACCAGCAGGGCGAGCACCGCCCCCAGGGCGACGAGGGCCCGCAGCAGATCGGTGGGCCCCGCCGCCAGCAGGTCGCCGAACAACACCGCTTCGAGATCGATGCGTAGGTGCAGCAGGGGAATCAGCAACACACCCAGCCCCAGAAAGCCCGCCAGCACGGTGTTAAGCACGGCCTC
>JBIIRU010000168.1:0-5910 GCA_044341355.1 Cyanobium sp.
AACGTGATGGTGGTGCAGCCCGCCATCCCCACCCGCCACAAATTTGAAGCGGGTTCCCAACGGCGCCTGCTGAACCAGCTGGATCATGCCCTGGCCAGCCTGCCGCTCTTGCCAGCGCTGGCTAGCGGAGCCGCTGCCGGCCCCGGGTCGGCGGGGAGTGCGGGGCCGGAAGGCGTGTCAGCGCCGGTGGTGGTGTTGCCCGAGGGCGCCCTGCCCCTGGGCCAGCCGTTGCCGCGGGCCGCCAGCGCCGAGGTGCTGGCCGGCGGCTTTCGCCAGCAAGACGGCAGCGTGCGCAGCAGCGTGCTGCGCTTTGGCCCGGGGCAGCGGTACGCCAGTGGGGCAATAGACAAGCACCGGCTGGTGCCCCTGGGGGAATGGGTGCCGTTGGCGCGGCTGGTGCGATGGAGTGGTTTTTCGGCGGTGGGTGGCCTGGATGGCGGGGCTGCCTCCAGGCTGTTGCCCCGCCCGGCCGGAGCGATCGGGGTGGCGATTTGCTACGAGCTGGCCGATGGCACGGCCCTAGCCCAAGCCAGCCGCGATGGGGCGCGCTGGTTGTTGGCCAGCGCCAACCTGGACCCCTATCCCCGGGCCCTGCAGGCCCAGTTCACCGCCCTGGCCAGGCTGCGGGCGATTGAAACGGGACGCTGGCTGGTGAGTGTGGCCAATACGGGCCCCAGCCTGGTGGTGGATGCCAGCGGCCAGGTGCGCTCGACCTTGCCGGTGGGGATCGCCGCAGTCGAGACGATGACGGTGCGGCAGCGCCAGACCCTCACTGTCTACGACCGCTGGAGGAATAGGCCCCTGCTGCTGGGATGGTTGTTGTCCCTGGTGGTGCGCTTTTGGCCCAGGCCAGCGGCGGGCAGCAGCGCCTCGGCTGAGGGGCAAGCCAGGACTTAAGCAGCCCTTGACTCATCGTGCGCTTGGAGGCACCACAGCCAAGACCATGGGCCAGGGTTGGGAGCCATCAGCCATGGCGGGCTGGGATCCGCCGCCTCTGGCATAACCGGCGCCCCCTCTCGGCCCATTGCTACAGGACCGTTGCTAAAGGCCCGTTGGCCATTGATATGATCTGACTGCGTTCAATCCGCTCGACTGAAGCTCAGATTTATGTCGAATATTTGCATTGGCGACCAGCAGATCGAAGAACTGTGGTCGGCATTTCGCGTCATCGATCGCGATGGTAATAACTCTATTTCGATCTCAGAATTAGCTGAGGCCATGGCCTCCCTCGGAGCGGGCGGGCTCCCCACTTCTGTGCTTGAAGCGATGATTCGTGAGGTAGATACGAATCGATCAGGTGCCATCGATCGCGATGAATTTCGAACACTGATGCTCGACCAGCTGGGCTCCGATCGGGAAAGGCTCAAACTTGCCTTTTCGGTGTTTGATAAGGACAGTTCAGGCCTTGTCGGAGAGGAGGAGCTCAAAGATGTGATGAGACAGGTGGGGCTTTCTGCCGATGACCTCAAGCAACTGATCACAACTGTCGACCGCGATGGCGATGGTCAGATTGATTTCGAGGAATTCTGTCTGCTGGTGGATGGTCAGACAAAGGCTTCCAGCACTGCGTGGGCAAAGATCCCGGCTGCAGGCGTGGCACAACCAGCACCTGGCGCCACGGTGCCAGCCCCGGCAAAGGCGTACCAGCCGGCTGTCCAGCCACCGGAAGCCAAGCTTTCCACCTCAAAGCGGCCCCAGGGAACATCAAGGCTGCAGATGCGTATTGGTATGTTTCGACTAATTCAGGGGGCGGCCTATCGCTGCTTCAGGGAAAGTTTTTCCGCCAACCATGAAACGCACCTGCAGGTGCGCAACCTCCCTTACCGCATTACCGACTTCGCTCCGTTTGTTGAAACAGCCATCGCTCTATATAAACAACTCGGGATTGTCGAGCCTGCTTGCTATCCAGCCCTGGATGCAGTCACGGCCTCGATCCAGGCCGAGATAGCCCGCCTGCAACAGCGCATCCGAGAATGGTCCAGTCTAGATAAATCACCCGCCATGCTTGCCGAAGCGGCAGCCATGACGGCAGCGCGGGCACGGGCCAGCACCAGTCGCGAGATGTTCATGGCAGGCGTGGAATTTGCCATTTCGATGAAAAAACGCAAGCTCGGGCTTGCCGATGTCGTGGAAGGCATCCTTGCCCTTCAAGAATTGAACCGCTTGCGTCAGGTGGACCTTGGGGAGAATCTGAGAGAACCGGAACAGCAGGCCGACTCAGCCGATGCCAAGAGCTATTTGCAGCATTGGCACAGGGTGATTCTGGAGGATGGGGGCGAAGCAATTGATGGGGCGATGGTGCCCGTTGCCTATTGGTATGAGGATTTTATGCCAAAGCTGCTTGATGCATTCAGTGTCGAAACGGCGGGTGATATGGCCAATCTCGCCGCCATAGACGAGGCCGCATTGGATGCCTGGTATGCGAGCAGCCTGGATAGCGGTGAGTTCAGCAGCTTTGGTGCCGATGTGGCGCAAGGATTTAGCGCCTGCACCCCTGGGCAGAAGCGGAGTCTGCAACAGGCCTGGGAACTCAGTCACCACTATTTGAACGGTGTGCAGAAACGGCGTGAGCGTCAGGAATTTGGCCGTGATTCTGGTGCTCTTTCCCAGTACGTGGCCTTCATTGATGTTCAGCTCGGCAGAAATGATATCCGCGATGCGCAGATGAGGATCAGCTTCCCCTACTACATTGGCCCGGGTGTTTGGCGGTTCTTCCATACCAGTGCCGAGATTATCTGTACCCAGGAGCCGGACCAGCAGGCGATATCGATTCAATTGTTCAAATCTTTCTTTGCCCTGTTTGCTCGTCTTTATCCCTGCCCCTATTGCCGGCACCACCTTAATGCGTATGTTGTTCAGAACCGCGAGGTGGATCTCTATCCACTCGAGTATCTGATACTTGGCAAGAAAACAGCAGGTAGCGATTTCAAACTCACGCTTCAAGACAAGCTAGAAACCGTGACAGACGGACCTTCGCTGCGACTATTTCTCTGGAAGCTTCACAACACTGTTTCAGCTTCGATTGCCCGCACGGAAGAATGGTATCGGCGTGATCAAAAAGCATTCTATACCAGCCGTTACTGGCCAAGTATTGACTCGGAACTGGCCCGCAGCCATGCCCTTGGTGAAATGAGCGTCGCCACCGAAAGAATTGTCGACATTTACGACTTGCTCAAGCCCGTGGCGCTGCTTGCTGCTTTGCGGCTGGAATTCCAAGAACAGCTCCAGCAACAGGATCCCATCGGCGTGGAGAAATCAAGCCGTAAGGCGCAGGAACGGATTGATGCTCTGGATGCGGCACTGGAAGCCGGAGGATTTCTCAAAGAGACCTACCACTTTGATCCCAACCTGGTGGAACAGGATCCGGCATTTACTCCCGAGGAGGAAGCCTTCAGCCGCACCAATCTTTTCATCGAAACCTGAATTCTGACCAAGTTGGCCTCGATAGGTGGCCGGCCCCTTGCTCAGCCCGGCGGGCAGGAGGTTCTTGGGCCGCGCCGGCTGGTGGTCGTGCTGGAGTTCCTGTTGGCGCCCTTATACGCGGCCCTGTTTGCGCCCTTGTAAGCGGCCCTGCTGGCGTTCTTGCTGGCGTACTTGCTGACGTTCTTGTTGACGGCCGTGGCGAAACAGCCAGGGCCGCTCGATGCCGCCGGGCACCCGCCAGATGCCAAAGCGATGGCGGCTGGCTCGGTATTCGGCATCGAGGTATTCGCGGGCATCGCACTGCCCCAGATATTTGGGATAGACAAAAGCCTGACCGTCTTCGACGAGGGCCAGGTTGAGGTTGATGTCGCCGATCACCTCGGCGACGGTGCGGCCGTAGCGATCGGTGTTGAGGGGATGGATCGTCACCTCTTGCTCCAGGCGCAGGCGCGTTTGCAGGTAGCGGCGGGCCTGGTCGCCGTAGGGCACCTGGGCCATCTCGGGGGCGTCGATGCAGGCCAGCCGTATCGTCTCCATTTTGTCGCCGTGCCGCACCCGAATGGTGTCGCCATCGCCGATCGAAACGACCCGAGCGCGGAAATCAGCTTTGGCCGTGGCGGGTGCCTGCCAGGCCAATATCGATAGGATGGCCAGGTAGGTGATCAAGGAAATAGGGGCTGCACTAGGGAGGCGATCTTGGCGGTTCAATGGGTCTGGAGCGAAGGGATGCCGGCTCGCCTTTGCAGCCAGCATCCTGCCCTTCATGCATCTACTGGGCGTTGATGTAAAGGAACACCTACTCCGGATCTAATCCGCTGCTGAGGCGAGTCGGTTCAGCCACGATCCTGGCGATGACAACCTCTCGCCGTTTGAGGAGCGCCACGATCATTTGACAATAACAATTTCCTCCGCTGCTTCTCCACCCGTGCCATCACTGGTACCAGCGGCGGAACCACCAGCACTCCCCTGGCCGGCCGTTGGCCCCAAAATCTGCTGGGCAAGCAGATCGAGGCGCTCGGCGATCAGCCTGGCCCGGCCGGCCAGACGGGGTTTGAGGTGGCCCTGCGCTTTGAAGAGCACCTGGAGGATGCGCAGATGCTGTTCCACCGAATCCAGCTCCCTTCGGGTTCCGGGCACATGGGCCAGGGCATCGGCATAGATTTCCTGCACCTTGGTGAAGCTGGTTTCGCCTGCTTTCCCCCCACTCCCAAAGGAACTATCGAGCAGGCGTTCGGTCAGCAGCGCGTCGGCCGGCATCACCGCGTTCCAGAAATCCGGGTTTGCACGCCAGGCCGCCCGGGCCTGCTGGCCACACTCGCGCACCCGCTCAAGGGAGGCCGGCTTAGCCTCGATGCCGAAATCCCTCACCGCTTCCAGAGCGAGGAGGTTCAGTACAGGATACGGCTGCGTTCCGGCCTTGGCGTACCAGTCGATGGCCCGCTCAAGGGCAAGTAGAACATCCCCACCGTCCTTGTTTTGATCCTTGTTTTGATCCTGGCGCAGGTTCCTCGCTTGCACGGCGGCCAGCCGCTTGTAGGCACTTCCCAGCAGCGCGGCCCGTTCGGGATTGCTGCCCGCTGGCGACTCTGTTCCGTTGTGCTGTTCCGCAGGATCCAGGGTGGTCGATGCCAGCTGAACGAGCCCCTCCAGGCGTCCCTTGGCGGCAGTGATCAGCACCGCGTTGGCAGTGGTATGGCCGGTGCGGGATTCGAGATTGGCCAGCTGTTCGATCGCACGGATCGGAACCCCTCCGCTCCTGTCCTCCAGGCGGATGGCGGCCAGGTACTGCTCCCTTGCCTTGTCGAAGTAGGCGTCACCTAGTTCTGCGTAGACCTCGCCCAGGGCGAAGCGCACCGCCGGCAGGCTCTGCCATGCATCGGGACAGGACTGCAACGCCATGTCGACGGCACCCGCCAGTTCACGGCTGCGCTCGGTCGACGGTGGATCCCCACCCGCCGCTTTTGTGGCCAGTTCCCTGAGCCGCTGCATCAGCTCCTCCTTGGTCACGGGTTTCCAGCCTTCCACCGCTTCGGAGTCAGCGCGGTCGCGCAGGGGATCGATTACGAAGCCGGGATCCCCGTAAGCCTGGTAGGCACCCCAGGTGTTGAGGCCGGGAAACTCCTCGTGGGTGCGTGAACGGGCCGCGAACACGGCATCGCCGAAAGGTCTGTTGCGGAGGATCTGGCTATAGAACTCCTCGGCAAACACCCGGGCGGCGCCATCGTCCACGGCCCAGCCTGCCGCCACCACGGCCCGTACCCCCATCTCGATCAGTTCGCGCGAGATGCTGTAAGCCAAGCGGTTGAAGGCCACCGGCCGGGAATCCGCTTTGGCGAGGTGGCAGCAGTTGAGGAAGACCAGGTCGGGAACCGTTTCCATGGCCCCGATCTCGGCGGCGGTGATCAGCAGCCCATCGGAGAGCACCACCCCGCTGCGGGAGCCGCCGTCGCGGGTCTTCTCGTCGTAGACACCGTGGGCGGCGATGTG
>JBIIRU010000169.1:0-5906 GCA_044341355.1 Cyanobium sp.
CTGCCCCAGCAGGTTGCGGTAATCCGGATACCACTGGCAGTCGAATTTCTGAACCGCCAGCTGGCCGCGATCTTGATCGGGATCCGCCACCCCCACCAGCTGCGCATCCCGCAACAGGCTGAGCACCCGGGCATGGTGCCAGCCCATGTTGCCGATGCCGATGACCCCGACACGCACAGGGTTCATGGGCAGGGCAACGCAGTAAGGACTGATTATCGGCGATGGCGTGGCACGGGCGGCGGCCGCCTGGGGCTCAACCATGCAGCCGTGCCACCCAAAGACCGGCCAACTGCCAGGACGACCAGAGAAAAGCAGCCAGGATCAGCCAGTTGAGCCAGCTGGGCCGGCGGTTCTGCTGGGGCTCCATCAAACAGCCGTGGAGGGGGAGAAGCCATCATGGCGGTATGGGGCCCGAGACCTCAGACCCGGGAGACTCATAGGGAGACTTGGCAGGCCGCACGGGCTACTCCATCGAGTCCACCGTGACATCGGCGAGCAGCCCATCGTCTTCAGCCGCCACGGCCTCGGTGTTGGGCACAGGTCCGGCTGCTGCCGTTAACGCCTCACGGGTGAGCAGATCAAGGAAAAGGCCCAGCATGGGGCTCCCGGTTTCGGCTCAGCGCCATCCGGGGTGACGCTATAACGGGAAGAAGCCATGACAAAAGCACCCGTGCGCAGGGGACTTACGTTTTGTTAGTTCAAGTCTTGAGACCTTCTGGCCGTCGTGGCCATGACTTGCAAAGGGGAAGGCTGGCTGCCGCCAATTGCCAAAACCGGGCCACAATGGCCCCCCTTACCCCCTAATCCGCCATGGCCACCCCACGCCACCTCCCGCGAAACCACCGAAGCGATGGTGCGCAACATCGCCCGCGAGCTAGCCGAAATCGAACAGGCCTTAGGCAACTACCAGGGCGATTGCGTGGCTTCGGAACCTGCCAATAAAGAGTTCGAAGGATTGACAAGACAAGCCACATACATTTATATGAGCGCATCATCTTAATTTCACTTAAGTAGCGGCTTAGGCACTGTCTGCACGTTTTTGATGGCAAGGTAGATCAATCATGCGAGCATCTGATATAGCGTCTCTTACTGCCCCCCCGCACTTCTTTGTAACATGGTGAACACATCATATGGGGACCCGCCTAAGATGAATCGGTGCTGGTCCTTGAGCCGTGAGATCCATTGTCACGCAGTGCTTCTGCCGAACGGCAACCAGGAGAAAGCTGCTACTTAGGCGGACAGCCCAGGGCTTCGGTGCGACTTAGGCGGATCCGCCCAAATAGAATTTGGGAGTTCTGACATAGGCACAAAGAGGCATTAAAGCGCTTGACAGGCCGTTTAGTCAGTGCTTAAATTGCTGGTGCGACCAGGGATGGGGACGCGATGCGACCCTTCCACAGCCTGTGGGCCGTGCTCTGGACGCAAACTATTTAAGGCATTGCAGCTTTTTTAATGTACATCCTCTACGTCGATGAATCGGGCGTAGAGCAAATAGGGGCAGGTTCAAGCCACTTTGTTCTTTTAGGCTTAATGATTCCAGCAGAACACTGGAAGTCCCTCGATACTGCACTAGAAAATACCAAGGACAGCTACAGGCTCCGCGAAATTGAGATACACACCGCTTGGATGTGCCGCCGTTATGCAGAGCAAGAATCGATTGCTAACTTTAGTGACCTTTCTCACGACCAAAGAAAGACTCAAGCACTGCAAGAGATAAGAAGAAGGGCTGGCGCTATCGGTGTAAGCGGAAATCGAAGAAAGGAAAAGTCATATCGCAAGGAAGCTCGTTTGATCGAGCCCTACATACATTTGACCCGCGAAGAGAGAATCGCGTGCCTCGAAGAACTCGCACAGCAGCTAGCTTCTTGGACTGATGTACGAATCTTTGCGGATGCCATTAGCAAGGCAGATTTCGTGAATGCGCAGATTAGCCCGTATGAGATGGCATTTGAGCAGGTGCTCGCAAGATTTCAGGCTTTTCTTTCATTTAAACATGGCACGGGTATAATGGTGCACGATAAGAATGAGACAGTGGCACCTCGCCTAACGCGGCTTGCGCGCCAGTTTCACTCTAACGGAACGCTCTATCGTCAAATCCCTGATATTGTCGAGACACCACTATTTGTTGACAGCTCTATGACCAGCATGATTCAAATGGCTGATTTGTGCGCCTATGCCTTGCGAAGGCTACTGGAGAATTCAGAAACTAGATTTTGGGACATTATAGAGCCTCGTGTCGACAGGATTGGCGTCAGGTCAGTTGGTATTCGTCATTACACTGGTCGAAGACATTGCGCCTGTCGAATCTGTTCTGCTCACGGTCGATGACAAGAATATCTGTCGCAAATAGGCCTCCCAACATCAAGATACAGAAGACGGGAGCGTAGGCTGATATCTGTACCGAGTCTCCTGCCGGCTTCTGATCTGGAGCGTTAGCCGAATCCCCGGGAAAGGCCCCGAGCTGAGCGGATGAATAGGATGCGCCCTGGCATGGCATATTGCTACAGTGAAATCAATAGGGACCTACACATGAATTTCACTTTGGAGTGTGAGCAAGAAGTAGACGGTCGTTGGATTGCCGAGGTGCCGGAACTACCTGGAGTCCTTGCGTACGGAAGCTCCTCTGCTGATGCAATGTCAAAGGCCGAAGTCCTAGCCCTTCGTGTGATCGCTGATCGGCTTGAGAATGGTGAATCTGAGCCGGTCAGCATCCAGTTTTCACTTCCACTCTCTGCATGAGTAATTGGCCGTCAGCCAAAGCCAAGAAAGTTTTGGCAGCCCTGCAGACCATTGGATGGAGAGTTAAACGTCAGTCAGGATCGCATAAGACGCTCGAACATGCCGACTATCCGGACTATGTCAAAAGCGATCATAGTGCCATTCTATTCTAAAGGAGCTTGACATCACCCCGGCCATGGTTGTCCTGCCTGCACTCAGACGGTCCCTGACAACGCTCACCGTTCTTGCCCTTCCCCTGGCGGCTACTGCACAGGAATCCTCGCTGCAAGATCTTGGTGGCGCTCTGGTTGCGCCACCGCCGCCGGCAGTGATCTACTCGGCGAAGGAGATCGTCACCCTCGATCCGGCCCGCCCGAGCGTGGCGGCCGTGGCCGTGGCGGGGGACCGCATCCAGGCCACAGGCAGCCTGGATCAGGTGCGCACAGCCCTGGGCCGCAGACCATATCGGCTCGATACCAGCTTCGCTGATCAGGTGATCGTGCCCGGTCTCATCGCCCAGCACGACCACCCCTTACTGGCAGGTCTGACGATGACCAGTGAGATCATCGCAATCGAGGATTGGGTGCTGCCCCAGGGAACGGCCAAGGCAGCCCGCAACCGCAGCGAGTATCTGCAGCGGTTGAAGGCGGCGAACGACCGGTTGCAGGATCCCAATGCCTTGCTGCTCACCTGGGGATTCCACCAGTATTTCCACGGCCAGTTGCGCAAGGCAGATCTTGATGCGATCAGCAGCACCCGGCCGATCATCGTCTGGCACCGTTCCGCCCACGAGGTGTACCTCAACTCCGCAGCTGAGCGGAAGTACGGAATTACGCGTGAATGGTTCGACAGCCTGCCGGCCAGCCCGCGCCAGCAGGCTGATTTTGCCAATGCCCATTACTGGGAGCAGGGGTTATTCGCCGTATTGCCTAAGCTCGGTGCGGCCATTGCCTCCCCCGAGCGCATCCAGGCCGGCCTGAAATTTTTGCGCGATTACTACCACGCCAATGGCGTCACCCTTGGCTCCGAACCTGGTGGTCTGATGTCGAAGCCCCTCCAGGACGCCCAGAATGCCGTGCTCGGCGATTCCTCCTCACCCTTCCGCTTTTACTTCATCGCCGACGGCAAGTCGATCACCGCCAAGTTCCCGGATGCCCGGGTGGGAGCCGAAACCGCGAAACTGCTCGGCTGGGGGCAGGGGATGACGGCATTCCTGCCCAAACAGGTGAAGCTGTTCGCCGATGGGGCCATCTTCTCCCAGGCGATGCAGCTAAGCCAGAGCTACAGCGATGGCCACAAGGGTGAATGGATGATGGATCCGGAATTCTTCGCACGCTCGTTCAGGGTCTACTGGGATCTGGGTTATCAAATTCATGTCCATGTCAATGGTGATGCCGGGCTCGACATGGTGCTCAATCAACTCGAAGCCAACCTGCAGCGAAACCCCCGCACCAACCATCGCACCGTGATGGTGCATTTCGCTGTCTCCCGGCCCGATCAGGTGGCACGAATCAAGCGGTTGGGGGCGATTGTCAGCGGCAATCCTTACTACCCCGTCGCCCTGGCAGATAACTACCGCGTCCATGGGCTCGGACCAGAGCGGGCCGATGCGATGGTGCGAATGGGCGATGTGGAACGAGCGGGCATCTCCTACTCGTATCACTCCGATATGCCGATGGCCCCGGGCCAGCCCCTGTTCCTGGTCTGGGCGGGTGTGAATCGCATCACCAACGCTGGCAATTTGCGCGGGGCTGAGCAGCGTGTCAGCCCGCTCGGGGCGCTGCGGGCAGTGACCCTCGATGCCGCCTATTCGCTGCAGCTGGAGAATCAGGTGGGCAGCATCGTGCCGGGCAAGCTGGCCAACTTCACGATCCTTGCCGCCAGTCCGCTGAAAGTGGATCCGCTGCGGATCAAGGACATTACGGTTTGGGGAACGGTTCAAGAAGGCAGAGTGTTGCCGGTGCGTCGATCTCCAGGCAGCAGCGGTATCTCGAAGCTGGGGCCCGTTCTGGATCAGCCGACGCTGGCATCAGTGAACCGGGCCGATGCTGCGGCGCACGGACACGGACACGGACACGGACACGGGGATATATGCACGCTGGCTCAATTGTTGGCCAAGGCTGCCGCTGGAGGCCTCATCAATCAGCCCTCGCCTCCATCATTGTCAAGCAGGTTGGCTGGCCAGGCACCAAAGCCGTGAAGGCTCAGATGCCAAGAACTGGCGCACAGCCAGAAAACAATGGTGATCCAATCAATCCTTCCCCAGGTTCTCGCTCATCGCCAATCTCAGCTGCGCTGCTGGCGGTAGCGCCGTTCATCAACCGCCGCCCGCTCGCCGTTCTCCCAGGGAAACACGATCCATTCCGCCGAGGAATAGACCTCCAACGCCTGCCACCACTGCGGTTCGGCCTTGCTGATCCACACCAGCAGCGTTGCCCCCTCCAGATCCCGATAGGGCGCCAGGGTGCGCCCGGTTTCATACACGTCGTCCACCACCAGGCAACCGGGCTGGGGCTGCGTCAGCAACGGCAACTCCAACCGGTGGCTCAGGGCCACCGCCAGCACCAAGCCGCCGCGGGGGATGCCATAGATGGCGCTGATGGGCAGTCCGCCGCAGATCCTGGCCATCTGCTCAACGGCCCGATCGAAGTCTTGCCAGCTGAGGTGGCGCATCGGCGGCAAGGGCGGCTCCCCATCCTGGGCTTCGATGCGCACCAAGGCGATGAGCGGAGGTTGCTTGGACTCCAAGGTGGCCGCCGTGGGGCTGCTGCTTGAGTTGTTGGCACGGCCAGACGGTCACCCCATGGCCCTAAACTCCTTGTAAATCCGGCACGGCATGACAGATCTGCAAGGACAAGTTCCTTGGCAGGGGCCAGCGGACTGGATTCCCCGCTTGCAGGGCCAGGTGCTGAGCCACAGGTTGGAGCAGTTTCCGGCCGTCGCCCTGCTCGGCCCCCGTCAGGTGGGCAAAACCACCCTGGCCCTGCAGCTGGCCGCCAGCACCCCCAGCCTCTATCTCGATCTGGAGGCCAGCGCCGACCTTGCCCGCCTCAGCGAGCCCAGCCTGTTTTTACAGCGCCATGCCGACAAGCTGGTGATCCTTGATGAGGTGCAGCGACTGCCGGGGTTGTTTGCCGAGCTGCGCGGTTTGATCGATGCCGGCCGCCGGCAGGGAAAAGCCAACGGCC
>JBIIRU010000170.1:0-5891 GCA_044341355.1 Cyanobium sp.
CTTGCGGCTGTGGATCGGCCGCGCCCAGGCCAGTCGCTCGCGGAACTGACCCTGGGGGCCAGGGGGGGAGGGGGCGAATGCATGGAATGGAAGCCAAGACCTTTGCTTGCACGGTCATCCCCATGGTTCAGGCCTGCCTCTCGATGCTGAGGTTTCGCTTTTCGCCGGTGATCGGGGTGGCCGTGGTTCTGCTGGCGACCAGCGGTTCTCCCGTTGGCGGCCCCCTGCTCCCTGCCCGGGCGGCTTCAGCCCTGTTGGAAAGCGTCAAGCAGAACCCCGGCCTGGCAAAGAGTCTTTGCGCCCAGTTCAAGCAGCTCAATGCCAGCGGCCAGTCCGCCACCTCCCCCCAGGCGATTGCCAGCGTGGCCCGCAACCAGGGACTTTCGCCCGTGGATGCCGAAGTGCTCGCGACCTATGTGATCGGCTTGCACTGCCCCGACGTGTTCTGAGTGGCCCGGTCCGAGGAAGCGCCGATGCGGGCCGACGACGGTGCCTTGCTGGCCGGCCGTCTCTGGTTCCCCGAGGAGGGACCTGGACCCTGGCCGGTGCTGTTGATGCGCCAGCCCTACGGCCGGGCCATCGCTTCCACCGTCACCTACGCCCACCCCAGTTGGTATGCCGACCGGGGCTTTGTGGTCGTGGTGCAGGACGTGCGCGGCTGCGGTGATTCCGAAGGCCAATTCAGGGGCTTCGGCCAGGAGGCCGTCGATGGGGCCGCGGCGGTGCGCTGGGCGCGACGCCTGCCGTTGGGCAATGGGCTGGTGGGCAGCTACGGGTTTTCGTATCAGGGGCTCAGCCAACTGCTGATCGCCGCCGCTGATGAGCCTGCCCCAGCCGGCTTGGACGATCCCCTGCCCGATTGTCTGGCCCCCGCCATGGCCGGCCTGGACGAGCGTCTCCACTGGGCGAGTACGGGTGGGGCCCATTGGTGGAGCCTGGGCCTGGCCTGGGCCCTGCAGTTGGCCGCCGCCGCCTGCCGCCGCCGCGGCGATAGGGCTGGCTGGTGGGATATTCGCCGCAGCCTGGAGAGCGGCCGTTTTTTGGAGGAAGGTCCCGCTCTGCTGGCCCGCCATGACCCTGGGGGCATGGGAGGGCGGTGGCTCGGCCTGGATCCGGCCCGGCCTGGCGATTGGCGGATCCATCCGGTGGCCCCAGCGTTGTTGCGGCGTCCCCTGCTGCTGATCGGCGGCTGGCACGATCCCCACCTGGGGGGGGTGTTGGATCTGTGGCAGCGGGCGCACCAGGTCGGCGGCAATCCGGAACTGTTGATCGGCGCCTGGACCCACCTGCAATGGCGCGGCGGCTGCGACGAGCGCCAGTTGGCTTTTTTTCGGCGCCATCTGCTGGGGGCTGAGGTTCGAGCCACCCAGCTGCCAGCCACCCCACTGCCAGCCACCCCACTGCCAGCCACGCCGGCGCCGCCCAGCCCGGCGCAACCCACCTCGGCGCCGCCCACAGGTGGGGCATCGGCCGGGGGCAGCCCGGACCAGCCCGCCCCTGTCAGCACCGATCCGGTGCTGCTCCAGGACCTGCGCAGCGGCATCTGGCATCCCTGGTCTCCCCCCTCCCCCCCCGTCTCTCTGGGCTGGCGTTTGCAGAGTCGGGGGCTGGCGGCGGTGCGTTCGCTGGAGGGGCGGCTGGTGGCGGCCGCCGGCCAGGCTGGGCAGCAGACTTCGCCGCCGGGGGAGGGAGTGGTGGTGCTGGTGCATGACCCCTGGCGCCCGGTCCCCGGTCGGGGCGGCCACCTGGGCCTGGATGCCGGTCTGGTGGAGCGCGGCGACATCGATGGGCGGGCGGATGTGGCCTGCTTCAGCAGCGAACCCCTGGCGACCTGCCTGGATTTGCTGGGCCGTCCCTGGCTCGCACTGGGGGTGGCGGCGGATCAGCCGGGTTTCGACCTCTGCGGCGCCCTGGCGGTGGTGAGCGCCGATGGCACCCGGGTAAGCCAGATTTCCACCGGCTTCCTGCGCCTGCGGGGGGAGAGCTGCCGTCAAAAACAAGAGCTGCGTCTGGAGTTGCAGCCCCTGGCAGCCACCCTGGCGCCCGGGGAGCGGTTGCGCCTCTCCCTGGCCGGTGCCGCCTGGCCCCAGATCGCCGTCAACCCCGGCGACGGCCAGCTGCCCCGCTCGGCTCCGGGACCAGGGCACCGGGTGATCACCTTGCAGTTGCATCTGGCCGGGGCCTGGCTGGGGCTGGACCCCCTGCTGGCCATGGGGTATGGCCCCCATGGGGCTGGCCCCAATGGGGCTGGGGCACACTGAAGGGATCGTTGCCCCCACCGTTGCCATGCCGCGTCCGACCCTGAGCGCCGGGCTTCCAGCCCTTGCCCTGACCGTCGCTGCGGCCCTGGCCCCCCAGCTCGGGCAGGCCCAGGCGCCCCTGGTTCAGGCGGCCCCTGTTGCCCCCAGCCGCAGCCAGCCCAGTGCTGCCCTCAGTGAGGAGCGGGCCCGGGCTGCGGCCGAACAGATCCTCAAGGCCCTCAAGGAAGGCGATGCCGAGGCCCGCTTCGCCCAATTCGCCCCCAAGCTGCAGCGCATGAGCAGCCCGGCCATGGTGCGCAGCCATCTGCGCAACCAGCCCCGCATTCTCAGCTGGACCCTGGGCTCGGTGATCCCTGGGCTGGATTCCAGCGCGGTCGAGGCTCGCCTGGTCACCAGCGCCGGGCCCCGCCAGCTGTTGATGATCATTGATAACGAGGGAAGGCTGGAGGGATACCACTTCGACGCCGCCGATGGGGCCGCTGAAACGGTGGCGCGTCAATTTGTTCAGGCCCTGATTGAGGGCCGTTATGTTTTTGCCTCCAGTTTCCTCGGCCCCAAGTTGCAGGAGGAGATCCCCCCGGCGGCCTTGCAGCGCAAATGGCAGGCGCTGCAGCAGCGCACAGGCACTGTGGTGAAAGTGGAGAAGGTCGCCCGCGCCGAGGACACCACCGACATGAAACTAGTGCTGGTGCTGACGAAATTCACCCGACTCAATGACAATATTTTTGTCATTCTCGACCGTCGCAACGCCATCATCGGCGTTGATTTCCCCACCGATCCGGCCCTGCCCGGCACCCGCTGAGGGTGCCGCAGAGAGCCTAAGCTCCCGGCGCGCCCTATTTTCCCAGCCGCCATGTCCGTAACCCGCCTTGAATGGATGGCTGAGGACGCGCAGCGTCTGGCGGACTGTCGTCACAACCATCCTGCGGCCATCCTGGGACCCCAACAACTCAGTGACGGCCGTTGGGTTGTGCGCTGCTGGATGCCAGATGCGGAAACCGTAGAACTGTTGCTGGAGGGGGAGGCGACGGCACGGCCCACCCAGACCCCCCATCACCCCTGGATCTTTGAGGCCGAGGTGCCAGCAGATCCCGGCTGCCGTTATCGGCTGCGGGTGCGTCGGGCCGGCATCGTGCATGAGCAGTACGACCCCTGGGCCTTTCGTCAGGAGTGGATGGGCGAATTGGATCGCCACCTCTTCGCCGAGGGCAACCATCACCACATCTGGCGTCGCATGGGCGCCCATGGCGGCGAAAGGGAGGGGGTGATGGGCGTGCAGTTCTGCCTGTGGGCCCCCAATGCCAGCTCCGTGGCGGTGATGGGCGATTTCAATGGTTGGGATGGACGCCATCACCCGATGCAACAGCGCCTGGGAGGCAGCTGGGAGTTGTTCATCCCTGGCATGAAGGTGGGCGATATTTATAAATATGAGATCCGTAATCAGTCGGGTCATTGCTATCAGAAGTCCGATCCCTATGGCTTTCGCCATGAGGTACGCCCCAATACCGGCTCGATTGTGGCGGAACTGGGTAGTTACAACTGGAGCGATGGCGATTGGCTGGATCAGCGCGATAACCGCAATCCGATTGAGCAGCCGATATCTGTCTACGAAATGCATTTAGGCAGCTGGATGCATGGCTCCAGTGATTCCCCCTTCATCGAAGCGGACGGCACGGCGCGACCGCCGGTGCCTGCGGCCGACCTCAAGCCCGGGGCGCGGTTGCTCACCTATGGCGAGCTGGCGGATCGATTGATTCCCTATATCAAGGCCCGTGGCTTCACCCATATCGAGTTGATGCCGATTTCCGAGCACCCCTTCGATGGCTCCTGGGGATACCAGGTGACCGGCTGGTATGCCCCCACCAGCCGCTATGGCAGCCCCGATGAATTCCGGGCCTTTGTCGACCGTTGCCATGCCGAGGGTCTGGGGGTGATTCTGGACTGGGTGCCCGGCCATTTCCCCAAGGATGGCCACGGCCTGGCGTTCTTTGATGGGGCCCACCTCTACGAGCATGCCGATCCCCGTATTGGTGAGCACAAGGAATGGGGCACGCTGATTTTCAACTACAGCCGCAATGAGGTTCGCAACTTCCTGGTAGCGAATCTTGTCTATTGGTTTGAGGAATTTCACATCGATGGCATCCGGGTCGATGCCGTGGCCTCGATGCTCTATAGGGATTATCTGCGGCCCACCGGCCAGTGGTTGGCCAACGAACATGGCGGCCGCGAAAACACGGAGGCGGTGCAGTTTCTCCAGCAGGCAAACCACGTACTGTTCCAGTATTTCCCTGGTGCCCTGTCAATCGCCGAGGAATCCACCACCTGGCCGATGGTCACCCAACCGACCGAGATTGGCGGGCTGGGCTTCAACTTGAAGTGGAACATGGGTTGGATGCATGACATGCTCGATTATTTCGAACTTGATCCCTGGTTCCGCCAGTTCCATCAAAATAATGTTACCTTCTCGATTTGGTATGCCTTCACTGAAAACTTTATGCTGGCCTTGAGCCATGATGAAGTGGTGCATGGCAAGAGTAATCTCCTCCAGAAAATGCCAGGCGATGACTGGCAGAAGTTCGCCAACGTCAGGGCCTTGCTGGCCTACATGTGGACCCATCCAGGCAAGAAAACCATCTTCATGGGCATGGAATTCGCCCAGCGTTCTGAATGGAATATCTGGGGGGATCTGCAGTGGAGTCTGTTGCAGTATGAGCCCCATCAAGGTCTGCAGCGTATGATGGATGACCTGAATGAATTCTATAAAAATGAGCCAGCTCTCTGGCGCGACGATTTCAATCAATATGGCTTCCAGTGGATAGATTGTAATGATAATCGCCATTCAGTAATTAGTTTCATGCGCCGCGAAAGCACCACGGGGCGCTGGTTGGTGGTGGTGGCCAACTTCACCCCCCAACCCCATTCTCACTACCGCGTCGGCGTCCCCTTGGAGGGGTTCTATGCCGAGGCCTTCAACAGCGACAGTGGCCGCTACGGCGGCAGCAATCTCGGCAACCTCGGTGGCAAGTTCAGCACCGCCACTCCCATGCACGGCTATGAGCATTCTCTCGATCTCTGCCTGCCCCCCCTGGGTGTGCTGGTGCTGCGCCGCGATGAGGTCCGCAGTGTGCTGACTGCCGCGCGCGACGACAGCGGCAGCTGAGTTGTCGCCGGTCTGCTTCGGCCGCATTCCCTGGGCCGCAGTCGCTTGCGGTGCGCCCGCAGCTTGCTCCGGTTGGCAGCGCTGCTGCGAGGCCTGCTCCATCAGACGACGAATCGCGGAGCCTTGCTTGCGTTAGCCGGTGAGGTCCAGGATTTCGGCCATCTCCAGATCTGAAAGCTAGCGGGCCAGATTGGTGTGGTTTAGATGATTGTGCCATCGTCAATGGTCGTGTTCTTCTCGATCACCACGATGCCACTGCGGATCGTGAACCCCAGCGCCGTGCGATCGGCCTCTTGCACGCGATCCTTGTTGATCACCTGAACGTTGCAGCCGATCCTGACGTTCTTGTCCAAAATCGCGTTGGAAATCTTGGACCCTTTACCGATCCCCAGAGGCACGCCTCCATGGGCACGTACGACAGCACGTTCGCGTTCCGACTCGAAACTGTCGGCACCCATCACCAAAGTGTC
>JBIIRU010000171.1:0-5847 GCA_044341355.1 Cyanobium sp.
GCGAGCAGGCCCTGGCGGCGATTGAGCAGGTGAACTGGATGCCGGCCAGTGGCCGCAATCGCATCGAGGCGATGGTACGCGACCGGGGCGATTGGTGCATCTCGCGTCAACGCACCTGGGGGGTGCCGATCCCGGTTTTCTATCACCGCGAAACCGGCGAGGTGTTGCTGGATGAAGCCAGTTTGACCCACATCCAAGCGCTGGTGGCCGAGCATGGTTCAGATGTGTGGTGGGAGCGTAGTGAGGTTGATTTGCTGCCCCCCGGGCGGGCCGCTGAGGCCGATCAATGGCGCAAGGGCAGCGACACCATGGATGTGTGGTTCGATTCGGGCTCCTCTTGGGCCGGGGTGCTGGGAGGCCTGGTGCCGGGCGGGACGGTTGCCAGCACGGGGTTGAATTATCCAGCCGATTTATATCTGGAGGGCTCCGATCAACACCGGGGCTGGTTCCAGAGCAGTTTGCTCACCTCGGTGGCGGTCAACGCCAAGGCCCCGTTCAAAACTGTGCTCACCCATGGCTTCACCCTGGATGAGAAGGGGCGCAAGATGAGCAAATCCTTGGGCAATGTGGTCGATCCGGCCGTGTTGGTGGAGGGGGGCAAGAACGAAAAGCAAGAGCCGGCCTACGGGGCCGATGTGCTGCGCTTGTGGGTGAGCTCGGTGGATTATTCCGCCGATGTGCCCCTGGGGCCCGGCATTGTCAAGCAACTGGCAGATGTCTACCGCAAGGTGCGCAATACGGCCCGCTATCTGCTGGGTAATTTGCATGACTTCAACCCCACTACGGATGCGATAGCGATTGCCGACCTGCCGCTGCTGGATCGCTGGATGCTGCAGCGCACCGCCAAGTTGATTGATGCGGTGAGTGCCGATTTTGAACGCTATGAGTTCTATCGCTTCTTTCAGGCCCTGCAGAATTTTTGCGTGGTCGATCTCTCCAACGTCTACCTCGATATCGCCAAAGACCGTCTCTATGTGAGCGCTGCCGCTTCTTTCCGTCGCCGCAGCTGCCAAACCGTGCTGCATCTGGTGGTCGAACATCTGGCGGTGTTGATCGCGCCAGTGCTTTGCCACATGGCCGAAGACATCTGGCAGAACCTGCCCTACCCCGTCGCCGAGGCCTCGGTGTTTGAGCGGGGCTGGCCCATGGTGCCGCAGGAATGGCGCAACCCAACTCTAGAGCCTCCGTTGGAGCAAATCCTGGCGCTGCGCACCCTGGTGAATCGCCAGTTGGAGACCTGCCGACAACCCCAGGGCGGTAGCGGCGAACCCCAGGGGAGCGCCGAGGCGATCGGCTCCTCACTTGAAGCGCAGGTACACCTGGAATGGTTAGCAGGCGATGCCAGCCAAGATCTGCGCCAGGCCCTCGCCCTGCTCGAAACCAGCCCCCACCAGGAGGTGGACAACCTGGCCGATTGGTTGTTGGTTTCCGCGCTGCAAATTGGCGGCGAGACCCCCACCGAGGTGCTCGCCGAGGCCACTGAGGCCGGCCTCACCGTGCGCATCAGCCGGGCCAAGGGGCTCAAATGCGAGCGCTGCTGGCACTACGAAACCGACATCGGCCAGTTCTCGGCCCACCCCAGCCTCTGCGGGCGCTGCGTCGCGGTGCTGGCGGGCTGAGCTCGCTCAGCCCAACAACCGCGGCAGCAGCAACCCCGACCGCTCCCGGTAGGCCTCAAAGCCGGGGTAGCGGGCGAGGGATTGGTCCTTCTTGCGCATATTTGGTAGAAACACCGCCAGGCCAAAAGCGGCGAGCACCGCATAGGGCAGCCAGTGCATCGCCACCATGGCGAAGGAGAGATAAATAAGCACTTCGCCCAGATAGTTGGTGTTGCGGCAGCGGGCGAAAAAACCATCCTCGATCAGCCCGGGTTGCAGCTTGAGCAAAAAGTGCTTCTGGGCGTCACTGGCGAAATGCAGGAACACACCCAGCAAATTGATGGCGATGGCGCCCGCCAGCAGCGGCAGGGGCGGCACCGCTCCAGAGGCAATCAGTAGCCACGGCGCCAGCCAATACAGACCCAGCAGCAGAAAGAGCACAATGGCCTGGGGCCAGCCGATGGCCTGCTGCCACTGACGATCGGGGAAAATGCGCTCCTTCAGCAGCCACAGCACCCCGTAGGTGCCATGGAGCGCCAGGTACACCCAAGGGCCCAGCGAAAAGTTGCCATAGGCCAGCATCAGCCCGGCCACCACCAGGGCCGTCAACCCCTTGTGGAGATTGATCACATGGCGTATCTGCATGGGTGGGGGGGGCGGGAGAGGTCAGGCTAGGAAAGCCTGTTGAGTATCCGTTTATCCATTCAAGGGTTTAGGAAGCTTAGAGTTGGGTAAGAATTTCCAAAAATAGCTAATAGCGGGTAGTGTTCTGGGTTTACCTCAATTAGCAAGATGATCTCCAATTAGGGTGATTTCAATGCAAGAAACTGGGGCTCTCACCTATTCGTATTCGTAATCCCCATTGTGCACTTTAAGCATTCAAAAAAAGAGCAATTAGAGCCCTGTTCTTAATACTTGTAGATTAAAAAATAATTGATAGATTGAAAGCAAGTGCCATGGATTGGTTCAAGCACCGTAAATACAATCGTACCCAAATATTTCATATTCCACCGCTATGTGTCATGTCCACGGAAACTGCATAAGATTCTGATGCAGTTTCGTAAACGGCAGGACCATTGGCACCAGCTTCCCAAGCAAAGACACTGCGGATGCTGTGGATAAGCCGAGCCCAGAACCACCATCCTCCCCCTTGTATCCCCTCCAGCTGCTCCAAACTAAGCTCGATTATCTCTGCTTCTTGAGCAACAGGTGCCACGATCGAGTCGTTTTCCAGCCGATTGGGATGAATCATTTCAAAGAATTGAAATTGGACTCGATGATTGTGTCGGAGCACTTTTTAAAAAATCAGTCTGCTTTTTGAATTGTGGCGATTCTTAAAGTTCCCCCTCTGCCACTAGTCGGGCATAGGCGCCTTCTGGGTCAGTCATTAGCTGCTCGTGGCGGCCCCGCTGCACCACCCGGCCCCGCTCAAGCACCAGGATTTGGTCGGCGTCACGGATGGTGCTGAGGCGGTGGGCCACCAGGATCTGGGTGCAGGCGCGGCGACGCAGGGCCTCGTCAATCCGTCGTTCGGTTTCGGCATCGAGGGCGCTGGTGGCTTCATCGAGAATCAAAATCGTCGGGTTCTGCAGCAGCACCCGGGCCAGCTCCAGCCGCTGCCGCTGGCCACCGGAGAGGTCCCGTCCCCCTTCGGCCAGCAACGTGTTGAGCCCGTCCGGCAGCGCCGTGATCATCTCGATCAGCTGCGCATCGGCGCAGGCGGACCAGATCTGATCCTCGCTGACATCAGGGCGCCACAGGCAGAGATTGTCGCGCACACTGATGGCATAGAGGCTGATGTCCTGCTGCACCATGGCGATCGAGGCCACCGCCACGCTTCGGGGCACTTCCACCAAGGGCCTGCCGTCGTAGAGAATCTCACCGCCGCTCGGCTGCAGCAGCCCGGCCAACAACCGGGCCAGGGTGCTTTTGCCCGACCCGCTGGCACCGACCAGGGCCAGTCGTTCTCCGGCCTGGATCTCCAGATGGAGGCCCTCGATCAGGGGCGGGCGCACCGGCGCAAACCGGAAGCTGAGGTTGGCGATGCTGATTGCACCTGAGAGGCGCTGGCGCTCGATCGGCCAACTCTGCCGGGCCGCCTCGGTGCTGGGCTCAAGCAGCGGATCGATGGGGTGATCCAGCACATCTTGCAGCCGCAGAACTGCCGTCTCGATACGGGGCAGGTCGTCCACAAAGGCGATCAGGCGATCGATCTCAGCCTTGAGGCCGGACGCCACCTGCTGGGCCGCCAGCACCATGCCCAGGGTGAGCTGGCCCTGCAACACCAGCAGAAACCCCACCATCAGCACCGCCAGGCTGTTGAGCTGGCTGAGCAGGTCCGGCAGCAGGGCCAGGCTGGACTGGCGCAACGTCAGGTTGTGCAGAAGGGTCTGCACCCGGGTGCGATAGCCGGCGAAGCGTTGCAGCACATCAGCCTCGATCGCCGTGCTCTTCACCATCTCCATTTCCCGCAGACCGGCCATCAACACCGCTTCGGCCTTGCCCGCATCCTTCTGCAATTGCAGGGAGGCATCCCGCTGTTGGCGCAGGCTCAGCAGCACCAGAACCGCATTAAGACCCGTGCTAATCGCCACCACCAGGCCCAGCCAGGGGCTGTAGGCCAGGGTGAGCAACAGGTAGAGAACCAGCAGCACCAGGCCCGTGGCTAAGGGAAGCAGGCCCTCGGCGATGAACGTGGCCACATCCTGGTTGAGTTGCACCCGCTGGCTGATGTCGCCGGCGTAGCGCTGGCTGAAAAAGCGCTCCGGTAAGGCCAGCACATGCTGCTCAAAGCCGAGGGCACCCCGACTGTTCAGGCGGCGGCTGAGGTGGCGGCTGCCCAGCCTCTGCAATTGCCCGCCCACCGCCTGCAGTGCGATCATCAGGGCCATCGCCCAGAGCATGGGCTTCAACCACTGCCGCATGCCCGAACCCCACACCTCATCGATGTAGATCTGGGTGAATACAGGCATGCCCAGTTGGGGCCCGATCAACAACAGGCCCGACAGCAGGGTGAACAGCACGGGCCCCGGTTCCTGGAATAGCCGCGCCAGCACTAGGGGCCAAAAACTCGCCACCTTGCCACCGCGATGGAAATCCGAGCCCGGATGCATCTCCAGCACCACCCCTGTAAAGGCCTCGTCGAAGGCGGCATCGCTCACCCAACGCGGCCCGATCGCCGGATCGTTGATGGCGACGCGGCCCCCTTCGAAGCCCTCCAACACCACAAAATGGTTGAACTCCCAGAACAAAATCACCGGCGGTTGGCGCTGGCGCAGGGCCGATGTCTCCATCCGATAGCCCTTGCCCTCCAGCCCGTAGTGGGCTCCGCCCCGCATCAGGCTGGCCGCATCACTGCCATCGCGGCTGACCCCGCACACTTCGCGCAGCTCCAAGAGCGACACCTGGCGGCCGTAGTGGCGCAACAGAATCGCCAGACAGGCTGCACCGCACTCGCTGGCCTCCATCTGCTGGACGGTAGGGGTGCGGATTCGGCCCATTTCAGTAGATGCCGCTCAGGTCTCGCAGCAACGGAATCACGTAGCTGATCGGTTGCCGGCCCTCCACCAATACCGACACCGTGGTGGTGGTGCCGGGCGTGAGCTTCAGATCGGGTCCGCTCCCCCCACCCCAGTCGTAACCACTGCGGCTCTTGGGATCACGTTGCAGGCTGGTGACCGCCTCGATCAGCGGTTCATTGGATTGGGCCGCTGTCGGAAACACCGCATCCACCAACGATTCGACCCCAAAACGCTGGCGCAGTCCCTCGCGGGTTACCGGCAGGGACCGGATACTGAGGATTTCACCCTGGATGCCTCCGTGGCGCTGGGAGTTGGTGGTCGTCGGTGTGATCCGCACCCGTTGGCCGGGTTTGAGCCTTTTGCCATCCTGGCTGGGGAAATACGCAAGACTCACCAGCTCACCGCGGCGATCGTTGCGTTCCATCGTGAACAGCACCGTTCCCGGATTGACGACAGAACCCGCTGCCAGCAGAGACTCCACCACGCAGCCCGAGAGGGGCGCCACCACAAATTTGTTGCGTGCCAGCTCCTGCTCCTTGCTGGCCAAGGCCAGCAGCTCGTTGTTGATCGCCTGGCCGCGCTGCTGGGCTTCGGCCAATTGCTGGCTGTCGATGCGCTGCAGCTGCTTTTCCTTCTCGACGAAGGTTTCCTCGGCAATGGCGCCCGTGGGTCGGTAGGGAAGCAGGCGGGCGAGGTCGTCGGCGACCAGGGCCCTTTCACGGCTGGCC
>JBIIRU010000172.1:0-5835 GCA_044341355.1 Cyanobium sp.
TGCCGGGATGGGGTGGATGTGGAAGCGCCGCGGCGGGTGTGGCTGGAAGCGTTTGCGCTGGTGCGCCAGCCGATCAGCCCGGGGCAGTGGCGGGTTGTGGTGGAGGCGGTGGGGGAGATCGAGCGGGAACTGGAGGAGAACCCCGGCGCGGCTAAGCCCGAGAGCCTGTGGGACCAGCACGGCCAGCCCGGCGAACTGGCGGTGGACAGCATCAGCTGGGACATGGGCCAGGAGTGGCTGCAGCGGCTGAACCGTTGGCTCAAGGAGCAGTGGCCGGAGTTGGGCGGCAGCGGTGAGGCGCCCCAGCTGGCGCTCCCGAGCGAGAACCAATGGGAGGGGGCCTGCCGGGCGGGCACCACCACGCCGTTCCATTTCGGCGACACGCTGGATGGGAGTTGGGGCCGGTACGACGCCAGATCCATTTTTGCACGTGGCCGCAAAGGGGCGAAAACCAAGCAGCCTGGGCTGAACGGGACCAGCGGGCTGGTGAACCGCTGGGGCCTGGCCGAGCTGCATGGCCAGTTGTACGAGTGGTGTGAAGACAGCTGGCATTCCAACCCCGTGGGTGAGGGCCATCCGGAGGATGGGGAGCCCTGGCGTGAAGAGGATGGGGATCTCGTGCGCCGAGAGAGCGGCCAGCGGGGCTGGAAGCTGGTGCACGGCGGTTGCTGGTTCAACGGACCGCACGGCTGCCGCGCCGCCTACCGGAACTGCAACGACCCGGCCACTACCGACACCAACGTTGGTTTTCGCCCCTGCTGTCTCCTCCCCCCAGGTTCCCTTCTTGGCGCTTGAGCGCTTGGGCCCTTTGCCCTTGGCTGTTAGGTTTTGCCCTGGCTGTTTGGCTGTTGGGCTGTTGGCTGTTGGGGATGGCGCCGTAGGCGCCTCGATGGCTCTCGCTTCAGCGGATTGAATTGGTAACGGGTCCATACGGATCACGCTTTGGCATCACAGCTGGTTATCCAGGTTTGGCTGAAAAGGTTTGTGTCAAGTAATTTTTTGTCAAGTACTTTATGTCAACAAAGTAGCCCTCGTAGCCCCACTGGCGGAGTTGCTGGCAAACATGCCGCACAAGGTTGGGCTTGCACGTGGTGGGGCCTGAACCTGATCCGGTGCAGGATTCGGCGGCAACTGCTGGGGCTGCCGCCCAGGCGCAATCAGGGGGCCACCTCCGCTTCGAACAGCCGGTCCCCATCAGCCACCTTGGCGCGGCCGCTGCGCCGCTCAAACAGGCACAGCTCCAATCCTTTTTGGCCACGCATGTGGGGCTGGGGATAGGTGCCCTCCAGCAGCAGGGCGCTGATGTCCAGGTCTAGTACGTCCACCCGCTTGCCCTTCACCCGCGCCGCGGCGAGGCGGCTAGCGGCGACGCAGGCGGTACGCACCTGGCGGTCATAGGCCCTCCAGGCATCGGGGCTGGAGGCCAGGGCGGCTCCGTCGGCCAACGCCGTGGACACCAGCAGCAACCCGACCAGGCCAGGCATCCTTACCCTGCGGGAGGCGCTGCGGGCTCGGGCGCTGGGGCTGCGTTCGACCGCAGGGGCGCTGGGATGAAGCGGGCAGGGGCTGGCCATGGTGCGGGGCTGCGGCTGGGGCTCATCAGGGACGCAGGGTAGGCGCGGCAGCTGGGCTGATCTCAGCCGGCGTCGAGCTCGCGCTGCAGGCTCTCCCAGTCGTCCGGCAGCGCGCCGCGCTGCACCAAACGCGTGAATACGGCGTAGCAGTCGTTGCGGTCGCCGTCCTTGCGGGGGAAACCCAACCAGAGGATCAGCAGCAGGCGCTGGCCTTCCGCTTCAAAAGGGCGAAAGAACAGGCGGTAGCGATCCGGCAAACCCAGGCCCTTAAGGCGGCCGTAGCGGCGCAGAGGGCCCTTGAGCGCAAAGCGGCTGGCGTACGGATCGGCGGCAATCCGTTCCTTGATCCCCTCCATCACTGCCGCCAGCAGCTTCACTCGGGGGTGCTGAACGAACGCCTGGGGATCTAGCTCTTGCTTGAGACGTCTCACCTCGGCTTTGAGCTCGGTGTATTGCCGGGCGAACAGCTGGGGCTGGAAGGCGATCGTCCAGCCATGGCAAACCAGCGGCGGACTCACGCCCCTGGTGGCTCGTCTGCGGCATCAACGGCGGCAGCAACGGTCACGCCCGCCAACAGCTCTTCGTCGTCTGCAGCCATGGCCTCGGTGTAGATCAAGGGACCCGGATCGGCCGTGAGGGCCTGACGGCTGAGAAAATCGAGGAACAGCCCCAGGATCAGGCTGTCCTCTGATGTCTCGTCCTGCTGCCGCGCTTGCGGCTCGAAGCGGAGCAGCAGGGTTCTGTCGTCCAGCACCTCCGCCTGGCCGGCAACACCGGCGAACTGGGGATGGTCTCGGTAAAAAACTGCAGGCAGCCGCAGCCCGGAGGAATTGCCGATCCGGGCCGGCGTTACGCGGTATGGGCTGACGGCCATGGCAAGAGGCGCCGCACGGCTGGACTTCCATAATGTTAGTCCATTTGGCTTGGTGCGCCGCAGTTGATCTGTCAGGGGCAGCTGCAGATTCACGCCGTCGTCTATGAACGACCCCAGCCCCCGGCTAACCCCCCCATGCCCGGCCCCTTCCTCTCTTTCACGCCGGCCCTGGAGGCCCAGCTGCGCGCCTGGCTGGATGAAGATCTCGGCCGTGGTGATCTCACCGCCCCGGCCTTGGCGGGCCGACCGGCGCGGGCCCATTGGATCAGCAAGGCGGAGGGGGTGCTGTGTGGCGGGCCGTTGGCCTTGGCGCTGTTTCGCCTGCTGGATCCCCAGCTGGAGGGGCGCCTGCTGGTGGCCGATGGCGACCCGTTGGCCAAGGGTCAGCGGCTGCTGGAGCTCTCGGGCGATGCCTCCGCCCTGGTGGCCGCCGAGCGCACCGCCCTCAACCTGGTGATGCGCCTCTCCGGCATCGCTACGGCCACTGCCGCGTTGGTGGCCCAGCTGGCCGGCAGTGGCGTGCGCCTGGCCGACACCCGCAAGACCACGCCGGGGCTGCGGGTGCTGGAGAAATACGCCGTGCGCTGCGGGGGGGGCGTCAACCACCGCCTGGGCCTGGATGACGCCGCCATGTTAAAGGAAAACCACCTGGCCTGGGGCGGTGGCGTTGCTGCGGCGATTGCAGCGGTGCGATCCCAGGCCCCCTGGCCAAGCCGCATCATCGTGGAGGCCGAAACCGCTGCCGAAGCCGCAGCCGCCGTCCTGGCCGGCGCCGATGGCGTGTTGCTGGATGAATTCCCGCCGGCGGAGCTGGCCGATCTGGTGCCGCGGCTGCGGGCCCTGGCGTCGGGCCGTTCGTTGGTGCTGGAAGCCTCCGGCATCCAGCCCGATCAGCTGCGCCTTTATGCAGCCAGCGGTGTTGATCTGATCTCCAGCAGCGCCCCGGTGACGCGATCCCCCTGGCTCGATCTATCGATGCGGTTTGAGGCAGTGATCGCCTGAGGCGCGTTCACTGCCATCACACCGCCAAGCCTGTCTTGACAATTTTTCTTTGAAGTCTCTGTTGACCACCCCCGCCAGCCTTCCATAGGGTTGATCGAACCTGTCCCTGTCTGCCGTGGTTGTGCCGCGCTCCATTGCCGAGGGCATTCCCGCAGTAAGCCGCCGGCAGCGGCGGTTTGCGGCCCGTTGGGCGCCCCTGCTCAGCGGCGGCGTCCTGGCTCTGCTGCCCTGGGCCGCCTCGGCTGAGACGGTGCTCCAGAAGGCCCTGCGCACCGGCGAGCTGGTGATGGTGGGTACCACCGATTCCCCGCCTTTGATGAGCCTCAATGCCAAGGGGGAGCCGATCGGTTACGCCATTGAGGTGGGTCGCCGCATTGATGCCCAACTCACGGCCCAGCTCGGTGGCAAGGTGCATATTCGTTTTGTGCCGGTGGCCAACACCGCCGCCATGGTGCAGGCGGTTTCCAGTGGCGGCGCCGCCCTGGCCTGTGGAGTGCCGTTCAGCTGGGAGCGGGAGATGGTGGTGGATTTCTCCCTGCCCATCGGCCTCTCGGGCCTGCGGCTGCTCACCACCCGGCCTGACCTTGACGGCCGGCCGGATGCCCTCAAGGGTCGCCCCGTTGCCACGGTGAGCGGCTCGTTGGGGGCGACCGCCCTGCGCGCCCTGCAGCCCGCCGCCCGGGAGGTTTCATTCCCCACCCTCGATGGCGCCATGACAGCCTTGCAGCAGGGCAAGGTGGACGGGGTGCTCGGCGATTCCAACCTGCTGGCCGGACTGCGCAAGGCCCGTGGCCTCAGCTCCGCCCGCCTGGTGCCAGACGATCCCTTCACCACCTATGGCGTCGGCTGCATCACTCCCGAAAACAGCTCCGATCTGATCAATATCATCAACCTGGCCATCGCCAAGCAGCAGGCTGGATACCTCGAGGGTCGGCCCGATGCCGTCGCCAGCATCGATCCCTGGATCGGCCCGACCGGGGTACTGGGCATTCCCGCTGATCGGATCCGCACCTTCTTCCAGAGCAACCTGCTGAGCCGCGAATCGCTGTTGCTGGAGGCCGCCAAAGCCAAAGCCGCCCCCTGAATTCCGCCATCCCGCCTTCTTTCTTCTCCCGTCTCTCTCCGTTTCCGATGGCCCCCCTCCCCCGTTCCGGTCTGTTCGGTTTCCTGTTGCTGCTGGCCGCCCTGACACCGGCCCCTGGCCTGGGGGCATCCTCCTCGCCAGCGGCCGCCACTGTTGATGCCCGCCTCAGCCGCATCACCGTCGCCCTGCGCCAGCGTCAGTTGGCCCCTGATGTCGATGGCGCCGCCGGCGCCGACACCAAGCTGGCCTGGGTGTTCCGCAACGGACCCTTCGGTGGTTTCCGCAATGGCTGGGGCAACGGCGGCTTCCGCAATGGCGGTTGGGGCAACGGCGGCTGGCCCAACATCGGCTGGCGCAATGGCTGGGGCAATGGCGGCGGCTGGCGCAACGGTGGTTGGTTCAACCGTTGGTGAGCCGGTGACCCCTGCCGCAGAGCCCAGCCCCTGGAGCGCTGGTGCCCCCTTTTCGGCGCGGCCGGCGGCGCCGGGCAGCCCCCACCCCGCCAACCCCGAGGGCTACGGGCCCCTGGAGCTGCTGGTGATCCAGCCCACCCCCTACTGCAATCTCGATTGCGATTACTGCTACCTCTCCAGCCGCGCCGATCGCCATCGCCTCTCGATGGACACCCTCGACGCGGCCCTGGAGCGGGTGCTGGAGAGCCCCTACGTGCAGGGAGATTTCACCTTGCTGTGGCATGCGGGCGAACCCCTCACCCTGCCGATCGCCTTCTACGACGAGGCCAGCGCCCGCATCGCCCGGGCCCTGGAGCGCTGGTCGGGGCCGCCACTGCGGATCCACCAGTCGGTGCAGACCAACGCCATGGTGATCAATGACGCCTGGTGCGATTGCTTCGAGCGCCATCAGATCCACGTCGGTGTCAGCCTGGATGGCCCCGCCTTTCTGCACGATCGGCACCGCCGCACTCGCACCGGCTTGGGCAGCCATGCCGCCACGATGCGGGGCCTGGCCACCCTGCAGCGTCGCGGCATCCATTTCCAGGTGATCTGCGTCCTCACCGAGGAATCGCTGCACCACGCCGACACCTTGTTCACCTTCTTTGTGGATCACGGCATTCGCGATGTGGCTTTCAACATGGAGGAGACCGAGGGCGAGAATGCCGCCTCCAGCCTCGGCCGGCCCCAGTCCGAGGCCCTCTACACCGCCTTCCTGACGCGCTTCTGGCAGCTCTGGCAGGAACGGCCCCAGGATCTGCGCGTGCGGGAGTTCGAGGGCCTCTGCCAGCTGGCCCAGAGCGACAGCCGCGTCGAGCGCACCGACATGAACAATCCCTTCGCCATCGT
>JBIIRU010000174.1:0-5830 GCA_044341355.1 Cyanobium sp.
CGGGAACCTGGCGCATGCCGCAATTGCGCAGCCCCGACTCGCCGATGGCCTCCACCCAGGGCAGGGCCGAGCCATCCAATAGGGGCACCTCCTCCCCCTCCACCCACAGCTCGGCCTGGCTGACACCGCAACCGGCCAGGGCCGCCAGCAGGTGTTCGACCGTGGCCAGACGGCGCTGTCCCAAGGCCAAGGCCGTGCACAGCCTGGTATCGGCTACACATTCGGGACCGAGCCTGTGCAGGGGCAAGGCAGGATCGTCCAACCAGCCCAACCAGTACCCGGCGCGTTCACTTGGCTGGAGCCGCACGCGACTGGTTTGGCCACTGTGCAATCCAACGCCAGAGCGCTCGCTGGCCCTGGCGAGGGTCCAGGCTTGGTTGTAGTCGCAAGGCCAGTTGGGCACTAGAACTTCCAGCCCACGCCCAGATTGAAGCGCCACAGGCCGGTGAAGTCCTGGCTGGCCACTTCCAGGCGCAGGGGTCCCACGGGCGTGGTGATGATCACGCCGGTGCCCACTGAGAATCCCTGGCCCGGCTTGCCAAGCAAGGGGCCTGGTTGACCGGGCACATTGTCCTGGCTGCCGAAGGCGCTGCCGCCATCGACGAACAACTCACCACTGACAATCTTGAGCAGGGGAAAGCGATATTCAATCGTGGCTTCCCCGAAGCTGCGACCGACGCCGAGATCACAATCGTAGTATCCCCGCACCGAATTACCGCCACCCATGCAAAAGGCCTCATAGGGGGGCAAGGAGCCGACGTTGGTGCCGGCAGTGGCTTGGAAAGCGAGGGCCTGCTTGCAATCTTCCGTCTCGCCGGGCTTGGCACGACAACCCTTGTAAAACTTGAGCCATTTCACTGGTATGTAGTGGGTGAAACTGGCCCGCAGTCGGTTGAAGCTAGGGGAATCGGGGCCGACGGAGATGAACTGTTCGGTACCGAAACTGAAGAAGTTGCCTTGGGTGGGATTACGGGGATCGTTAAGGGTATTCATTGTTGTCGCCAGACGCACACCCAGTAATTGGTTGTGATCGGCGCAGTTGTAACTGACGCAGATCACCGAATTAATTGGCACTTGGCCGCCATTGCCGTTGAAGTTATCAGCAGCCACGCCATAGGGCTGGATCGAGCCCGAATAGTTCATCGGGGTCACCTGCTGGGCGCTGAGTCCAACCACCACGTTCCAGGGGGCCCGCTTGAAAGGATTGCCGCCATTAAGGGGACGTACGAACTGAAGATTACCGCCTACACGTTGAATAACTACTGAATTGCCATTATAATCAAACCAACTGCTGCTGGGATCCTTTGACTCGGCTGATTGCACCGAATCAATCGTCTTGCCCAGGGGGTTGTTGTCGGAATTTATATTATAAGCAACCGAAGTGCCTGGGGCTTCGTAGAAGTCTGAGGCGGTATAAATGTTGCCATTATCACGACTTTGAAAAATCTGGGGAACATCACGGCTGACAAAAGCCTTGACCCGGAAGGCGGTGCGGAAGGGATCACCTTTGATCCAGGGGTCGGTGAAGGTTATATCGGCTAGTCCACCGAACTGACCATAGGTAAAGCTGGTGGCTACATCCCAGGCGCGACCCCGGAAATTGCTATCCTGAATTTGAACTTGCCCAAAAACCCCTTGACTTTGGCTGTAACCCAAGCCGCCGGAAAGCGATCCAGTCGACTGTTCTACAACCCCTATTTGCACCGTGACCCTGCCCGGATCATTAGGCATGGGCTTAAGGGTTACCTTGACATCGCTGAAAAGCCCAGTTCCGTATAGGCGTTTGAGGTCGTCCTCCAACTGGCGGCGATTGAAGAGCTCACCTGATTTGAGGGATATTTCGCGGCGTATGACCCAGGGCTTGGTTTTGCCCTTAATAACTTCGCCCTTATCGTTGGTACTGGAACCTTCCTTATTTAGGAACTGGATCTCAACGTCTTCTACCAAGCCTTGGCGGACCGCCAAAACTATTTCCCCCTCAGGGCTCACTCGGGTGGGCCCGGTGACTCGGGCAAGGGAATAGCCCTGATCGGCATACCATTTCTGTAAATCCTGTAGGCGATTCTTCAGGGTATTGAGATTAATCGTCCGGTCGTAATCTGGTGCAAACGTGTCCTTCACCAAAGTGGCAGGCAACTTCACATCCGGCGGATCCAGGCTCACCTTGCGCAGCACCGGGTTCGGCACCACCTTGATCACCAGTTTCACACCCACGGAAGTGTCGAGGGGCTGCATGCGCACATCGGAGAACCAGCCGGTGGCATAGATCGCCGCCAGGTCCTTGCGCAGTTCGCTGCGGGTGACCTCGGTGCCACCCGAAATGGTCAGGGATTCATAGATCGAGCGCTCAAGTCGCGGGCGTTCCGGATGGCCCGCCAAGCCCTCGATGACCACCTGGCTGAGCAACACCCGTGGTTCATTGGTGGCGGCGGGCGGCGTGGCGGTTGGCGTTTGATACGGATTGGCACCGTCCCCACTGGCGGGGGTTTCGCCCAGGCCCACCCCCGGGATCAGCGGTTTGGTTGGAACGATGGGGGCGTTGGGATTGCCGTTGGCCCCGAAGGGCGCTGGGGCGGTGGGTGCCGCGCCTGCGGCTGGCGTGCTGGCTGGGGCGGTGGTTTTGGCTGGAGTGGCAGGGGACTGGTCTGGGGCCGCAGGGGCCGCCGTGGCCGGGAGCGCCTTTGCAGGCACCACCTGGGCGGGGGCCCCAAGGCTGGGAGCCCCCGGGGTGGGAACCGTCGTCGCAGGGGCAGCCTTGAGCGGCGGCACCGCGACCCCGGGAGTCTGCTGGGGGGTTGGCGTCGCCTGGGCCAGGGGGGGCAGCTCAGTCAGGGGTGGCAGCGGTTTGATCGGCAGAGATGGGATGGGCAGCGGCCCATTGCCTGGGACCTGCGGGGTCGAATTCGCCCCCACGGCTGCTGCGGCAGGGCCAGTAACCCCAAGGACGAACCCCGCCAGTGCCGCGATTCGCCAGGGGGCTGCGGAAACCATGGGCATCCTGCGAGGGCGATCGCCGGGCATGAAGGTGGGGAGCGGAGCGGCCAGGCCGCGAGTCCGGCTGACCTTACCGATAAACCAGGGGTTCCGGACAGACCCCCTCGACCCGTTTGAGGACCTCCCCGTAGGCTTCGACCACCCCGCCGAGGTCCTGGCGGAAACGATCCTTGTCCAAAATGCGGTCGTTACCTTCCCCTACACGCCGGTCCCAGAGGCGGCAGGTGTCAGGGCTGATCTCATCGGCCACCACCAGGCGGTTGTCGCTGGTAAAGCCGAGTTCGATCTTGAAATCCACCAGTTCCAGATCCACCGTTCCAAACAGGGCCCTCAATTCCCGGTTCACCTGCATGGCCAGGGCTTCCAGTTGCTGACGCTGGCCAGGGGCCAGCAGTTGCAGACGTTCGAGGCGGGTTTCGGTCAACAGCGGATCTCCCAGGCGGTCATCTTTGTAATAAAGGTCCAGCAGGGGCGGGTCCAGGGGAGTGGCCGGTGCGATCGGCATTTGCCGGCAGAGGGAACCGGCTGCGATGTTGCGCACCACCACCTCAATCGGAATGATCTTGACGGAGCGCACCACCATCCAATGGCCGTTTTGCACCCCCAGGTAATGGGTTGGCACCCCCCGATCTTTGAGGTATTCGAACAGCAAGGCCGAAATGCGGCAGTTCAACAACCCCTTGCCCGCCAGGCTGGCCCGCTTCTCAGCGTTGAAGGCGGTGGCGTCGTCCTTGAAATCCACCGCCAGAAGATCGGGATGGTCGGTGGCATGGACCCGTTTGGCCTTGCCTTCGTGCAGGAGAGGTCCGGGAATCACGACAGTCATGGCATCAGGGGGTGGCGGCTGGCAAACCCTGCCGCGAAGGCGGCAGAAGCGCCGGTGGAGCCCCTCGGGAATCAAGGGGGGGATCGGGTGCACGCAGCTGGCGCTCCAGCTCCTGAACGCGGGGATCGGCCGGATTCCAGCGTCGCAACCGCCATTCACCGTAGGCGTCATCCAGCCGCGGACTGAGTCGCAGCAGCCGTTCCCGTCCCCTGCTACCGGGTAGGGCGGCCTGTGCCTCCAGCAACTCCGTTACCAACCCCCAGGCCCCCGCCGCCGCCGCCTCGTTGAGCGCTGTCTCCAGCAGCTCTTCGCGCTGCTCGGGCGGCAGGTCCTTCAGCAGGGCCACGGCCTGTTGCATCCGCTCGGCCCTAGGTCGGCCCGGGGTCGCAGCGGCCAACAGCAGCGCCGCCGCGCTCTGCTGAAATCCCCTGGATTCGAGATGGCCCGCCAGCACGTCCAGGGCGGGCCGCGTCACCACCGTGCCATCGGGCCGGCGCAGCAACGGCAGGGTCAGGGCGGCGAGGCTGGCGGGCTGGTTGGCGCTGAGGCGCTCCAGGGCCAGGGCGGCGCGGCGATGGTCAAGGGCGCTGTTGGCGGCCCGCCACTGCATCAGCAGCCACTGCACCCGGCCGGGGCCGGCTGCTGGGCCGTAACGGTCCAGGACCGACAAAGCCGCCTGGGGGGCCCGGCAGCGGATCAGCACATCGGCGTTGGCCAACACCTCATCGAGGGACTGGGGCCAGGGCACGACCTCCAGCAGACGCTGCTGCAGTTGGCGCAAGCGGGGCCGGTCCTCCAGGGCCATCACTTGGGCACAGGCGACGTCCAGCTCCTCCAAGGTGCCCGAGCGCAGCAGGGCGGCAAAGGCGGCCGCTTCGATCGGTGCCACCGGCGCAGGCGCCACCGCCTCCGGCGCAGGCGCCACCGGCGCAGGCGGGGACTGCCGCAGCGGCTCGGCCAGGGACTGGGCCCAGACGGGTCGGGCCACCAGCATGGGAATCGCCGCCCCAACCAGCAGCACCTGGAGGGCGGCGGTCAAGCGCTTGGCCACGGTGGGGGCCTCGGTCAAGGAAAATGGCAGGGTGATGGTGGCGTACTGCGCCCGCCCCAACCTATCGGCCCCCCTCGGCCCGCCCCGCCTCGCCATGCTGCCTTCGGTTGCATCTGACTCCCATTCCCCAAGCAGCGGTCCCAGGCGGATTCTGGTGGTGGGTGGCGGCGGCCGTGAAAATGCTCTCGGCTGGGCCCTGGCCCGCTGTCCCGGAGTGGAGCGGGTGTGGGTGGCTCCGGGCAATGGGGGGACTGCCAGCGTTGCGGGCTGCCAACCCCTGGCGATTGCTGAAAGCGATGGGGACGCCCTCCAGGAGGCCGCCCTCAGCCACCAGGTCGATCTGGTGGTGGTGGGCCCTGAGGCCCCCCTGGCGGCCGGTCTGGCCGATCGGTTGCGGCAGGCGGGGCTGGCGGTTTTTGGTCCCGGAGCCGACGGCGCTTTGTTGGAGGCCAGTAAGGCTTGGGCCAAGCAACTGATGGCCGAAGCCGGCGTCGCCACTGCCGGCCACTGGAGTTGCAGCGATCGCGAGCAAGCCCTGGCGGTGCTTGAGTCCCAGGGCACCCCCCTGGTGGTCAAGGCCGATGGTCTCGCTGCGGGTAAGGGCGTGACCGTGGCGGCCAGCCTGGAGGAAACCCGATCGGCCATCGAGGAGATCTTCGCGGGGCGTTTCGGCGCGGCGGGGGCCTCCCTGGTGCTGGAAGAAAGGCTTGAGGGGCCGGAGGTTTCGGTGTTTGCCCTCACCGACGGCCAGCGGCTGGTGCTGCTGCCGCCGGCCCAGGACCACAAGCGCATCGGCGAGGGGGATACGGGCCCCAACACCGGGGGCATGGGGGCCTACGCCCCGGCCCCGCTGCTGGACGCGGCAGGGCTTGAAGCGACCCGTCTGCAGGTGCTGGAACCGATTTTGCAGGCTCTGCGGGCCCGGGGCATTGACTACAGGGGGGTGATCTATGCCGGCC
>JBIIRU010000173.1:0-5830 GCA_044341355.1 Cyanobium sp.
GTTTTGATGGATACCGAAAATCCCTTGGCTATTAAGGCTACGAGTTTTACGGCCCAACATTTCCAAGGATTCGCCTAAAGTCTACTACAATTTTTGAAGATTAAGTTTGGTCAGAATTGTAAATGCTAAAAACATTTGCACATTTCGATACTTTTTAAGTCTAACTATTTATTGTTTCCGATCTAGCTTTGTTGTGGTTATAGATAATAAGTTTTCTTCGTCAAAGTCTATGCGAGATCTTGCCTGGGAACGGTCTCTTGAGAGGGCAGCTTGACTCAGGTTTCGCAATTTATCTTGGTCAATTTATCTTAATCAGAATCTCTTCAAGGCGTTAATGCTTGGTATGCAAAATCCCAAGGCAGCCCGGTTGGGATGGGAGCACGCTTGGCATTTGGCGACTTCCGCCCAATATCCAGAATCACGCAATTTCTTCAGAGGAGCGCAAATGGATTGGGAGTGGTCTGCTCAAGGACCTTGCTGGCCCCCTATTTAGCGCTCAGCCGGGGCGGGGCAGATTTAATTTCTGCGGCAGCAGTGGACCTTCGCTGACCTACCCATTGTTCTCCTGAACCACCCACTCCACGAGCGTCTTTCCCCCTGTTCTGACTCGCTCCAGAGCGGCATAATTCTTGCTAAGGCTCTACCGATCAGCCAGATCCAGGCCCTTGGGGCTGAATCGGATTGGTGGCATCAAGATGGCCATCTGGGTTGCGGCGACCTGCAGCTGGCCGCCTGGCTCGGTTCGCCCCTGTTGCTGGAGACCCACCGGCACGAGGGTCATTGCGTGCTGCTGCAACATGGGGGCCAGGCCGAGTGGCGCCAGGGCAGCGGCCGCCAGTCGCTCGGCCCCGGTGAAGCCCTGATCGGTCCTGGTCATGCCTGGAGCTTGACCACCAGCCTCAGCAGCAGTTCCTGCTTTCTTGCCGATCCCCATCGCCTGCTGCGTACGGCCCGGGCCATGGGTGGGCCCCAATGGCAGCCGGTCGGCCGCGCCGAGAGCGTTTTGCACCAGCCGCTGCCCCTTCCCGCCCAGCGGGATTTGGCGGGTAGGGGCCTCCTGGAGGCCCTCAGTCGGTTGCTGCCGTTCATCAGTGCCATCGCCCACCAGGGGGAGGGGCTGGTCCAGGCCCTGCATCTCGACGACCAGATCTATCGGCTTTTGGCGGCCCTCGTGTTTGCCGATCTGCGCGATGGGGAACAGCCCTCAGCGGCCCTGGCCGATCGCAAACGCAAGGATGCCTGCATCGATGACCTGGTGGATTTCATTCGCCTCAACTTGCACCGCCGTCTATGCCTCAGCGATCTCGAGCGCCAAAGCATGTATTCGCGCAGGGCTCTGCACTACGCCTTCCGGGCCCGTTTTGATTGCAGTCCCATGCAGTGGGTGCGCCAGCAGCGCTTGGCCAGGGCCCTCGATCGCCTGCAAAACCCCCTGCAGGGCGAGAGTGTGCTCGGCGTGGCCCTTGCCTGCGGTTATCGCTCCTTGAGCCAATTCAGCGTCGATTTCCAGAGGGCTTATCAACGCAAACCCTCCGAGGTGCTGCGTCGGGCCCGGTTCCAAAACCAGCCCGCCCCGGCTGCCCTTGATCTTGCCTCGGCTGACGTTGCCCCAGCGCCATAAAAAAGGCCCGTGCATCCCTAAGGCTGCGCGGGCTTGGACGAGGGGCCAAGGCTGATCAGGCTAGGAACATGCTCGATCAGGCCAGGGTGCTGCCTTTGATTCGCTTGCGCAATTTTCGGCTCATGCCGAAGGCGGCGCCGATGCCAAGTAGGGGCAGCGGTCCTGGTACAGGTGTTGTTTGGCCAAAGGAATTCTGGAGGTTGTCTATAACTCCATTGGAGGTGACTAGCACATTATAGTCATCTCTTACGTATAAGGTTTGGAGCTGTTGACCGGCTACCGAGGCGCCACTAGGAGTTGGAGGATTCGACAAAAAGTTTACAGGAATTACTGGAATTGTAAAGCCTGCATCAGAATACAGATTTTTAGTCAGAGTATAATTTCCATTGGTGATGCTGGAAGTATTGCCTAGCTTGACTTGGTCAAAATACTGGGTTGGATCCGTGATGGTTATCTTGTACATCAAATAGCCTGTGTCGCTGATATTGGCATCGCCACCACGGTTTGGGTTGAAGTCAAGGGTTAAATGCCAAGGCGTGTTGGGATCCCCTGCATCTGTTCCGGTGAATTCCACCACGTCTGTATTGGCAAGAAACGTGGTCGATCGAGAGATCATCGTGACAAACTTGTCGCCCAGCGTCGGCGAGTTCGTAGTGAAGCAATCGACATCAGTCAAATTGCATTTGTAACCGACTGGGCTGCCTCCATTCGAGAACCAACCAACCGCTTGGGCTGTACCCGAATTAAGTATGCAGGCGCCAAAAGAAAGGCGGCCGAACCGAGGCTGATTTTGCGTTTAGGAGTCATTTTGATCAGGGCTAAAAAGCGCATTGTTAAAACTTTGTGGAGGTTATGGCCCGAAGTGGTTTGGGCTCCGAAATAGTTTGGCTTGCCCACTAAAGAATCCCGTTTAGCAGTCGTTTTGGTGGCATGTATTCGCCAGGGATTTTATATGCTGCACTTATCAGCTAGAAATAATGTCAGTTTCTTGTTCTGGTTTGCATTGTTGTCATCTGTATCCCTTCGGAATCGCTTTTGCCTTCCTCTGGCCCTGCCAACTCCAGCAGCACCACGCTGCTGCCGCCGTAGCTGCGGCGGCGGCGTTCGCGCCAGCCTGCTGGCAGGGCGGGTGGTGCCGTGCTGTCGCATTCCCAGATCAGGGTGCCGCCCGGCGCCAGCCAGCCACCCCTAGCCACCGCCTCCGTCAGGGGGCCATGCAGGCCGGCGGGCCAGGGTGGATCGAGGTAGATCAGGTCAAAACGGTGCCCCTCGCTGGCCGGGCCCGACGCCAGCCAGCGGCGGGCCTCCTGGCAGATCACCCGGGCCCGCTCCTGGCCCACCGCTGCGAGGTTGGTCCGGGCCACCGCCGCGATGCGTCGATCCTGTTCGACAGCCACCGCCAGTGCCGCGCCCCGCAGCAGGGCTTCGCAGGCCATCACGCCGCTGCCGCAGCAGAGGTCGAGCCAGCGGCAGCCGGGTAACTGGTCCGCCACCAGGTTCATCACCGCCAACCGCACCCGCGCCGCCGTCGGACGGGCCAGCAAACCGGGGGGGCTGAGCAGCCGCCGGCCGCCACTGAGGCGCAGGCCGCCACCACCGCCACTAAGGCGGCGCCCGCCGCCACCACCACCACTGAGGCGCCCGCCGCCGGCTCCCTGGTTGCGCTTCAACCCCGGGCGGCCACCCAGGCCAGCCAGCGGCGCAGCATCGCCTCACCGGTGCGGCCCGATTTTTCGGGGTGGAACTGGCAGGCGGCGATGTTGTCTTGCCACAGGGCTGCCGTCACCGGCGTGTCTCCCCACTCCACCAGCGCCGTGGCTACGGCGGTATCGGCCGGGACCGCGGCGTAGGAATGGACGAAATAGACCCAGTTCGGGGGGCTGCCCTGCGGCAGCAGCGGGCTGGGGTTGGCCGCCAGCAACGGCGCCCAGCCCATGTGGGGAATCGGCTGGCCGGGCCAGGCTGGCAAGGCCCGTACCCGGCCAGCCACCAGGCCCAGGCCACTGGTAGTTCCCTCATCACTGCCTTCAAAGAGCAGTTGCAGGCCCAGGCAGATGCCCAACAGGGGGCGGCCCGCTGTGCAGGAGTGCCGCAGGGGCTCCACCAGATCGGCGGCCCGCAGGCGCTCCATGGCCGGGTCAAAGGCCCCCACTCCCGGCAGCACCAGGGCCTGGCAATTGTCGATGGCCTCGGGGTCCCGCACGGCCCGCACGTCGGCGCCGAGGCGCTCAAAGGCCCGCTGCACCGAGTGCAGGTTGCCCATGCCGTAGTCCACCAGGCCGATGGCGCCTGTCATGGTGGCCCCCCCACCTGGACGCAACGATCGGCTGGGTGCCGCAGGGCGTCGCAGTTCTCCAGCTCGAGGCCGTTTAGGTGGTCGATGAATTGATAAAGGCGCCCGACCCGCCGCTTGTCGAACCGCAGCTTGAGGCAGGGGTATAGCAAACCGTTTTCGCCCACATTTTCGCCCGCCTGGATCGACCCTTCCTGCAGCAGGTCGGCGAAGCGATGGCTCAGCTCGGGCAGCAGGCTGCGGGGCACCGCCGCGTTGAGCAGCAGCTCAATCCGGTCTTCCCCCAGCAGGGCACTGTGGAAGACCCGATAGAAGCGGCAGATGCGGGCTACAGCATCTGCCGCATGGGTGGCTTCAAACACCAGGTCCCGGTCCTCCGGGGAGATCAGGCCGCGGTTGGCCAGTTCTTCGTGCACATTCAGGCGCCAGGCCTGCCAGAAGTCATCGCCTTCGGGCGCCAGCAGCACCAGCGGAATCGGCGGGGTGCGCCCCGTCTGGATCAGGGTGAGGGATTCGAAGAGCTCATCAAGGGTGCCGAAACCTCCAGGCATCACGACGAGGGCATCGCTTTCGCGCAAAAAAAACAGTTTCCGGGTGAAGAAGTACCTGAAATAAACCAGACCCCCCTCACTGGCTTTAACAAAAGCGTTGGAGTGTTGCTCAAAGGGAAGGTCGACGTTGAGACCAATGCTGTGGGCGCTGCCGGCGCCGCTGTTGGCCCCCTCCATCACCCCTCCGCCGGCCCCTGTCATCACTTCAAAGCCGGCGGCAACAGCCTCTTGGGCCACCTGGCGGGCCAGCTCATAGCAAGGATCTTCTGGGCGGGTGCGGGCCGAGCCGAAGACGGTGATCTTGCGGGCAGCGCGGCGCGGTTGAAAAACCTCCAGGGCCTCGCTGAGGTCCGCCAGGGTGCCGCTGATCAAGCGCCATTCGTCTTCCTGGGTCTCGGAGCGGGCCATCTCCAGCAGGGAGACCACGGCCCGCTCGATCAGCCGCCGCTGGGGATGGCCCTGGAGTTGGTCGGCCAGGGCCTCTAGGGGACTGCGGCCCATGGCGATCAATCGGCCCCGGTTCTGGCCTTCAGATGTGCTTGCCGATCGCCTGCGAGAGGGTGTTGGCCGGCACGGCTCCGACAACGGTGTCGACCTTTTCACCCCCCTTGAAGATCATCAGGGTAGGAATGCTGCGAATGCCGTACTGGCTGGCGATGTTGGGGTTTTCGTCAGTGTTGAGCTTGAACACCTTGATCTGCCCCTCGTAGGTCTTGGCCATTTCATCGACGATCGGGGCCACCATGCGGCAGGGGCCACACCAGGGAGCCCAGAAATCCACCAAGACCGGCTGATCGCTGTTCAGCACATCGGCGGTGAAGGTGGCGTCGGTGGTGGGGGTGGCGCTGGACATGCGTGGGGTCGTTGAGTGGGTTGAACCTAGCAACGAAGTCAGGCCATTCTTGGTGCCGCCAACACAGCGTTGCAGGCCGTTGCGTGGCGCTGTAAGTGGGTTTGGCGAAGAAAGCGGTGAGAAAGACAGAAAGCCCGGCAACGCCGGGCCGGAGGGTGTGAGGAGTGTGCGAGCCGTAGCCCCCACGACTTGAGCGTAGCGCCGATCTCGGCACCCCTATAGAGGTCTTGCGGTGGGACAGTTTATTTACCCATGCCCAGTTGTTGGGCTTTCTGATAAACCTTCCCTTCCGTCAACAGTGACGGTGCCACCACGACTTCAACCTGTTGCATTTCGCGCAGGTTGCGGGCTCCCAGGGTGCCCATCGAGGTGCGGATCGCCCCCAGCAGGTTCTGGGTGCCGTCATCAAGGGCGGCCGGTCCCCGCAGGATGCGCTCCAGGCTGCCGGTGGTGCCAACCCGGATGCGGGTGCCGCGGGGCAGTACCGGGCTGGGGGTGGCCATGCCCCAGTG
>JBIIRU010000010.1:0-20202 GCA_044341355.1 Cyanobium sp.
GGTGCTGCTGGGGTGGTGGCCCCTTTCGGCCCTGCTGGGGGCCATCGGCCTGCCCCCCGCCCGCGCCCTGATCCAATTGCTGGGCCAGGCCCATGACCAGCCCGAACGCATCACCGGCAGCAAGTTTCTGGCCCTGCGCTTTCAGGCCCTCAGCGGCCTGGGTCTGGCGGCGGGCCTGGCCCTGGCCCCCTGGCTGGGCCGGCTCGGCCCCGTTGGCCTCGGGCCGATTCAGGGGCCATGAACGCCAGCGGCGCCGGCGTTGATGCGCTGCTGCGTTTGAGCTGGCGACCTTTCTCTTTTGTGCTGCCGACGGCCCTGGTCACGGCCCATGGGGCGGTGAGCGACCGGTGTGGTTGGCTGTTGCGCCTGGAGAATGGCGAGGGCCGGGTGGGCTGGGGGGAGGCGGCGCCGTTGGGGCTGGCCCCGAACCCCCGGGCCCTTGCCTGCCCGCTCGCGGCGGCCGCCCTGGCAGATCTAGGCCCCGTCCGCAGTCGCCAGGAGCTGGAAAGGTTGCTGCCCACCCTGCCGATGGCGCTGGGCTTTGCCCTCGGCTCGGCCCTGGCCGAATTGGAGGGCCGGGTGGGGCCGGGTGCCGGTGGTTGGCGGTCGGCTCCCCCGGCGGCCTGGCTGTTGCCCGCAGGGGAGCCGGCCCTGACCGCAGTCGACCAGCTGCTGGCCGCTCAGGGCAGCCGGTGCCCTGGCCTGACCTTCAAGTGGAAGGTGGCCGCGGCGGCCGATGGCCTGGAGCGGGCCGTCCTGGAGGAGCTGCTGGGCCGCCTGCGACCCCCAGATCGGCTGCGCCTCGATGCCAATGGCGGCTGGGACCGGGCCACCGCGGCCCGCTGGGCCGATCGGCTGGCGGATGAGCCCCGGCTGGAATGGTTCGAGCAACCCCTGCCCCCCGAGGATGGCGAGGGTTTATGGGCTTTGGCCGCTCGCTTGCCCGTCGCCCTGGATGAATCCCTGCGGGCCGATCCCGGCTTGTGTCACCGCTGGCCGGGGTGGCAGGTGCGGCGGCCGGCGATCGAGGGCGATCCCAGGCCCCTCCTGGCCCAGTTGACCGCGGGGGTGCCGTGGCTGATGGTGAGCACCGCCCTGGAAACGGGGCTGGGTCGCCGTTGGATCGACCATCTGGCGGCGCTCCAAGCCGAGGGCCCCACCCCCACGGCCCCCGGGCTGGCGCCCGGTTGGACCCCCGCGGGGCCCCTGTTTGCGGCCGATCCCGAGCGGGTGTGGCAGGCCGTGTCATGAGGGGGGCGGTGGCATGAGGGGGGCGGATCCCCTGCTGCTGGCGGCGGCCGGGGCGCAGGACCCCCTGATGCCCCTGATCTGGGCGGCTTGGGCGCAGGGGCGGTCGGTGGCCCTGGCCGCTCCCGTCGACCGGCTTGACCTGGAAGGGGCCCTGGGCGACGGCAGCGAGTGGCCATCACTGGGGGCCGCCGTTGTCCTGGGCAGTGGCGGTAGCAGTGGCCGGCGCCGCTGGTGCCTCCAACCCCTCGCCCACTTGGAGGCCTCGGCGGCGGCCAGCGCCACTCTGCTGCTGGCCCAGGGACTGGATCCAGCCACCTGCCTCCACCTCAATCCCTTGCCCCTGCATCACGTCAGCGGCCTGTTGCCCCTGGTGCGCACGCGCCAGTGGGGCGCCCAGCTGGGCCTGCTCCCTGCCGCCTGGATGCGCGACCCTGACCTGCTGGCCCAGGCGGCGCCGCTGCCCGCCCAGCGTCCGGTGGTGTTGTCGCTGGTGCCCACCCAATTGACCCGCTTGATGACCACGGCGGCGGGTGTGGATTGGCTGCGCCGTTGTGCCGTGATCTGGGTGGGGGGTGCGGCCCTGGCGCCAGCGCTGGCGACCCGGGCGCGGCAGCTGGGATTGCGGCTTTCCCCCTGCTACGGCGCCACCGAAACCGCCGCCATGGTGTGCGCCCTGGCGCCGGACCGCTTCCTGGCCGGCGAATCTGGCTGTGGGCCGCCCCTCGTCGATGTGGCCCTGCGCCTGGATGGGAAGACGGGGGCGCTGGAGGTGCGCACGGCGCGGCTTGCTTGCGGTTGGCTGGAGGCCGGGCGGCTGACCTCCCTGGCCCCAGGAGCAGGCGGTTGGTGGCGCAGCGGCGATGCCGGCCGCCTGGACCCCGGTGGCTTGACTGTGCTGGGCCGCCTTGATGGTGCCCTGCAGAGCGGTGCTGAAACGGTCTTCCCTGAAGAGTTGGAGGGGCGGCTGGTCGCGGCGGCCCTGGGGCGCGGCTTGCCCCTGGAGGCCGTGTTGCTGCTGGGGCAGCCGGAAGCGGAATGGGGCGAGCGGTTGCTGGCCCTGGTGCGCCCCCAGCCGGGGGCCGATGGTGCCGCCCTGATCACCGCCTTGGAGCAGCTGACGGCCCCGTGGCGGCCGGCGGATCGCCCCCGCCGCTGGCACCTGTGCGGCGAGCTGGCCCCCAATGCCGCCGGCAAGTGGGAACGCTCGCGCTGGCGGCGCTGGGTAGCCGAGGCGTGAGGGGTGATCGCCAAAGTCAACACAGTTGTCGTTGGAGTGGCTGATCGGCCCGGAATTTGGGTGGGTGACGTTAACTTGTCTTGGCGCCAAAAATTGCGGGGGACTCTGCGAGTCGTATCCCTGCGTGGCGCTGTGGGGTGAATCAATTCACGTTTTATAGCAATTTTGCATGCATTCCACTTATGGGTAATTCTTTTGCTCTGTCTTCTGGTCCTGCGGGCTACCTGCAGGCTTTTCGGCCCCTGCCCACTGCGGGGCTTACCTCCGATTCTCTGGCCTACAAAAGCACGCGCCGGCTGCATCGATTTGATGCCAATCAAAGTGAATTTCAGAGTCTTGGTTATGGAATGGATTATGCACGCTTTCGACGCATCTGGCGTTTTTATCTCCTGCTTCTAGGCACGATCTTTGCCACCTGTGATGGTGAGTACAACGGCAATGGCCAGTACCTGCTGACCCATGCTGATGCCTCCGGGCTGGCCTGATTGGGTGGGTCGTTGGCGATTAAGTTTTGTATCTCACGCTTCCATGCTGAGATAACTCCCCCTACCGTATAGAAGGTAATGTTTTTCCAATAAATTCTTTCTTTTTCACCCCATTTTTTCTCCCCGCCAACACGCCCATGTCAAATGTAGCAGGCAAGGCCTACGCGATGAACTTGATCACCCCTATGCGGCCGTCCCGAACCTGGGTAAACCGTTTCATGTTTGCTGTGGGGAGGTTGGAGCCGGCACTTTTGCGTGGATTATTAAACCTTTCCATTATTCACTTTGCCCGTTGGGTTGTTATCCCCCGGGATCGCTGGCCGGGGATTAGGCCCGAAATGGTTCCAGCCAATGATTCCATGCTATTTGTCAGTAATTTCAATGGCACCTGGGATCAATATATTGACAGCTTTTCCGATGGCATTCCCAACGGGCTGAATTTGTTTTGGTACAGCAGCACCGCCTATCCAGGATCCATTCCCATAACCCCATTTAAGAGTTACATAAAACATAATCAAATTGGCACGGACTATTATTATAATTCTACTCCGGGTTCGGCCCAGCGGGACATCAAATCAGCCCTGCGCATCTGGGCCGGTATCGATGTCTTGACCCAAGCGCTTCCCAGTGCGGATCCAGAGGTCTTTGCCCTGCTCTACGCCAGGGTGACCCAGGCGCTCCAGAACAACCTCGCCGCCTCGGGTCCGGCGCCCATTGCCAGTACGGATACCCAGAAGGCGGATGCCAACCGCAGGCAACTGACAGCCAAGTTTTACGCCACCCGCGCCGCCTCCCGTTCGCTTTCTTAACTCCCCATGCCTAATTTTGACGGTGGCCACTATTTCCTCACGGCCTTAATCCCCGTGCGCCAAGGTCTCACTACGGACCCTGCTGGTACGGACAGGATCCTTTCCCATGTCCATGCCATCAAGGAGGTGTTGGCCAGCCTGCCTACCGAGAACCAGGATCCTTACGGCTCGGCAGAAGCCAATCTCGCCGAGGGCATGCTGACGACGGCCCCCTTCAGTCGGGACCTGCGCACCCATCTGGCCCGTATGGTGGTGATCGACGATGTTGCCTATAACGGCCGCCAACATCAAGATGCCATTCGCACAGCGATACGTGGCCCCAATCCGGTCCTGACCGAAGCGGTCGACCACCTGCCCTGGCCCTATCTGGCGTTCATCAGCGATTTCGATGCCGCCGATGGAAACGCTGCCACGTTGACCACCTATCTGCGCGGGCTCTGGTCGGTGATGGGTTACGAGCTGGGGGCGATCTTTGAGCATTGCCAGGGCTTTGACCCGGCCGCCGGGGAGGCTTCGTTTGTGGCCTTGATCGAAAAAGGACAGATCGAAACCACGATGTCCTTCAATGACTACTACTGGAGTGGTCAAGGCCAGGGCGAAAGCCGGCTTTGGCAGGGAGCCGGTGGCCCCGTGAGCCGTACCCGGGAGGCCGTGTTGCCCCCCGGCCTCGCCTTATTGGCGTTGGGACTGCTGGCCTTCTGGAGCGGTCTGCGCGGTGGCTTGCTGCTGCTTGCCCTGCTCGCGGCCTTGTCGGCAGCCATCTACTGGTTGTATCGGCGCGTTCTGAGTCTGGGTTTTGCGCCTTTCCCCACAGCTCCCCGCAGCGATTTGCCTTCGGTGCTCAAGGCTCTCTATCTCCAGCGTCGCTTCATTCGCTTCATGGTGGATCAACAGGGGCAACCTCCCGAGGCCCTGAAGGCCGCCTTCGCTGACTTCGTGGCTGAACATCGGCCCCACGATCCGTCCGCCCCCACCCAGAAACCTGCCACCTACTTCTCCTGAGGACCTCCATGGCACTCAAGCTTGATTTATCGGACATCCAGGGCAATGTTTTGATTGCCTATGGACGGCTTGGCTTCCCCAAGGCCCGCTGCGTGCTGCTGCACATCAATAAGAATCAGGCGTACAAAGCACGGGCTTTTCTAGAGGAGTTGCGCGGCAAAATCACCACAGCCGAACTGTGGCCTTCCTCGAAAACGGCCAATCTCCCCGAGGATATGGTCACGGCCCAACGCCCCGATGTGGCGATCAATGTGGCCTTCACCTTCATGGGTTTGCTGGCCATGGGGGTGCCGGTGCGCACCCTGCGAAGTTTTCCGGATGAATTTCAACAGGGCATGCTGGATCGGGCTGAAATCCTTATGGATGATCCCAACGGCCTTGGGCGTCCTGAATCCCGGTGGGATCCGATTTGGTTGAACGAGCGCAGCGACCCTCAGGCCGAAATTCATGCCCTGGTTACCTTCAATGCCTCGGCAAATCCCGCAAATTTTGATAGCCCCGAAGCGGCTCTAGAAGCTGCCTTCCAATGGCTGAAGAACCGCTGCGGTGACAATGAAGCCGTCAGCATCTTGGCGGGCCATGGCGGACCCAACCCGCTCTATCAGGACATGAGCGCCTTGGAGGAACCTGATCCCGACGGTCCGCCGGGCAGTATGCGCTACTCACGTACAGAACATTTTGGTTTCGCCGATGGCTTTGGCGATCCGGTTTTTGAAGGACAATATCCCGATGCGGTGATGGCCGCACGGGTGGTGGGCCAGGGAAAACGCACGGCGGATCAAACCTGGCTGCCGTTGGCAACCGGTGAGTTCCTGCTGGGCTATCCCGATGAGGCCCAAGAGGTTCCACCGGCGCCGGCGCCCCTGGATTTCAGCCGCAATGGCACCTTTCTGGCCTATCGCAAGTTGCATCAGAACGTCAAAGCCTTCGCGGAGTACATCTCCAACACAGCAAGCCGTTATGGCGCCAGCTACGGCGTCGACCAGCAGGAGGCGGAAGAAACCCTCAAGGCCAAAATGGCGGGCCGATGGTCCGATGGCGTCCCTTTGATGGTGGCCCCCACCTATGGCGAATGGCAGGTGTTTCGTGGGCGCCTGGCCAAGGCGAAGGCCGACAACAACGAAGCAGAATTCAATCGTCTCACTCAACAGCTGACCGACTTCACCTATGCGGGGGATACCGATGGTTCCAAATGTCCTTTTTCCTCCCATCTGCGGCGCTCCAATCCCCGCGACATGCTCGATCCCACCGTGCCGGCCAACGCCACGGCCGAACAGCTGACCAAGGCGACCTCGGTGCTCAACAACCGTCGCCGCCTGCTGCGGCGGGGGCTCCCCTACGGCACCACCACTCCCATCCACAGCGACGAAGTCGAACAGGGGGTGTTACTGCTTTTTCTCTGCTCCAGTCTCTTCAGGCAGTTCGAGTTCATTCAGCAACAGTGGATGCAGTATGGACTTGATTTTAATGCGGGCAACGATACATGCCCCATTATTGGCAACCATGGCCCTGACGCCAAGTTTGTAATTGCCACCAGTGCCGATAGTGGCAAGCCACCCTTTATCTGTGATCGCCCGCCCCAATTTGTCGAAACCCGCGGCGGCGCCTATTTCTTCGTCCCCAGCATGACCGCCCTGCGCCTCATCGCCCAAGGGCTCACCGATCCCACCTGAAGCGCTATGGCCCTCCCTTGTTCTCCCTTGCGGGCCTTGGGGCTCGGACTGGCCCAGGGGGTGGCTGCGCTGCGGGCCCTGGGCTCCATCTTGGTGCAATCCCTACGCCTGTTGCTCCAGGGCAAGGGCAGCGCGGCGCAACGGCTGTCGCCCCTGGTAGCTGATTTTGGTTTCCAGCGGCAGGTGTTGGCCGTACTGCGGGTTGTGCTTCCCAACTTCAAGTCGCGACGGTCTTTGGTACGGGCCTATGCCAACAAGGGCACGGCCTTGGTTTGCCGCAATAGTGATGTACGGGAGGTCCTGGATCGCCATCAAGACTTTGAGGTGGTGTATGGCCCCCGCATGCGGGAAATCACAGGGGGGGCCAACTTCTTCCTGGGCATGCAGGATGGCCCCACCTACAGCCGCGATGTCACCAACATGCGGCAAGCGGTACGCCGCACAGATCCCCAAGAGCTGTTGGTGCCCCAGGCGACGGGATGGGCGGAAGCGATTGTGGGCGCTGGCCATGGCCAGATCGATTTTCCCCAGCAGCTGGGCGCCCAGATTCCAGCCCGGATCGTGCAGGAGTATTTCGGCCTCCGTGGGCCAAGGCGTGAGGATTTGATCGAATGGACGACGTTGCTGTTTTGGTACCTCTTTGTTGATTTGGCAGCCAGTCCTGAGCTGCACCCCAAGGCCATGGCAGCCGCCGTTCATCTGCAGGAGGCCTTGGATCAGGAAATTCGTGAGCGCAAAGACAGCCTGACTCGCGGCGGCCCGAAACCGGCGGATGATGTGTTGCAACGCTGTCTGGAGATGCAGGCGATTGATACACCTGGAATGGATGATCTTGGCATTAGAAATTATCTAATTGGCTTCATCATTGGAGCCATCCCCACCCTCTCGGCGGCTGCAACCCAAATTGTGGATGAATTGCTGAATCGTCCCGAACAGTTGGCCTTGGCCCAGGCGGCGGCGCGAGGAGGCGATCCGGGCGAGTTTGAAGGCTATGTGTTTGAGGCCCTCCGCTATCAACCCTTGAATCCGATTCTCTATCGAAGGGCCGTGCGAGATAGCACCATTGCCCGCGGCACCTGGCGCGCCATGACCATTCCTGCTGGCACGATGGTGTTGGCGTCTAATTACTCGGCTATGTTTGATCCGATGCAGGTGGAGAATGCCGATCGCTTTTGGCCTGGTAGGCCTTGGCGTGATTATATTTTGTGGGGCTATGGCATGCATGCCTGCGCCGGCGCCTATATCAATGCTGCCGTGCTGCCCGTGATGCTGCGTCCTTTGTTTTGCCGGCCCCATTTGCGCCGCAGCCCAGGTGCCAAGGGCCAGATCGACCGGGCTGCCACCCCTTTCCCGGTGCATCTCGCATTGTGTTTTGACGCCGAATGAGTCTGGTCCCCGAAGTGCCATGCGTTGGAGCCTTTCGCTGGCGATCTTCGCTGGAGTTCTTGGCTTCAATGATTCGTTTCAAACCGGCTGCACCCCGGCGCCCAACCCGGCCGCTTCCAGCCAACGCTGGATGGCATCTGGTAGGGGGCAGCGTTGGCGGTTCGTGGCATTGATGGCCAGGTGACGGGTCAGGCCCCGGGCCACCTCCTCGCCATCAAGATCGAAGCGATAGGCCACCTCAAAGCCGCTGGGATCGAGCCGGGTGGGCGTCAACACGACCCTCAGCTCATCGCCCACCACCAGGGGGCGGCGGTAATCGGCGCGGCAATGCACGATCGGCAGGGCCACCTCTGGCCTGTGCTGGGGGGTGGGAAACAGGGCGGCGGGGGCAATGCCAAAGCGTTGGAGGCTTTCTTCGTAGGCCTCGTGGCACCAGCGCAACAGCTGGTGGAAGTGCATCACACCGGCGGCATCGGTGTCGCCAAAGCGCACCGTGCGCTGGAGTTGCAGCCAGGGGCAGGCGGCGGAGAGGGGGGCCGGCATGGGAGATGTTGCAGGGGGATAGGGAAAAAGTCACGCTGATGCTGCGATCAGCGCTGTTCAGGTCTTGGGAGGAAAGAGTGGTCTAAAGAATTTTTGCCATACCGATGGGATGGCTGAGTTGGAATGACTGGATTGGCGGGCGCAAAGATCTGTTGCGACCCTGTAGGCGGGATTGTCGGTTTCTTGGTTGCCCTGAAATGCTCCAAATTGGAGGCAGGCTTTGGTAATGGCCCGGGCGGGTGTGGGGTAGATGAAGATAGTGCCGTTTCCATTGGCGCTCATCAGTTCGCCATCACGACGTTCAATCAAGCTCCAGATGCTGCCAAAACCTGATTGAAAATAGTTGCCGAGGGGGCGGCCATGACGCCAGAGTTGGATTTTGCCGCCACTTCCGCCTGACACCCAATCGCCATTTTTGCGGATCACCAGGCTCACCACAGCGTTATGGGGCGTTTCTATGGCTGGGCCCTGCTGCTGGCCGTGTTGCCAGCGGCGTAAACGTCCATCTTCTCCAGCACTTAGGAGATCGCCATTCGGTAATTCAGAGATTGCCCAGACGGCTCCATGGCGGGTTTGAATCGCCGCTTCGCCAAGGGGGCGTCCTTGGGAGGACCAATGCTTCATGGTTCCGTCTTTCCCCCCCGTCATCAAGGTGCCATTGGCGAGGGTGGTGAGACTGGCCACCCCTTGTTGCTGGGTGGCAAAGGTGACTATCGCCTGGCCATCCCTCCAGATCCGTACCTTGCCATCGTCGCCGCCGCTGACTAAATCGCCATCAAGGGTTTGGGTGAGGGCAAAAACGCGGCCATGGTCCGTGCGGATCGGCCGGCCGAGGAGCCGATTGCGACGCCAGTGGTGCAGGAAGCCATCACTGCCGCCACTGATCAAATCACCATTGCACTGCTCCACAAGGCTGAGGGCCTCAAGCTGACCCGCTGGGATGGGTTCATTGGCCTGGCGTTGGTCTGGATCCCAGATCCGAATCAAATTTCGATTCTCCGGACTCAATGGTTCGCTGCCTCCCGAGAGCAGCTGGCCATTGCGTCGGCGCATGAGCGTGTAGACGGTGCTGTGGCCACTGCGGTAGTTCCCCAGCAGCACCCCGGCCTGGCTCCAGTGGCGCACACTGCCATCATTGCCGCCGCTGATCACCGTGTTGTCGCTGAGCCCTTCTAGTGCCGTGACGGCACCTTGGCCACTGGCGATCGGCGCCCCAAGCCGTTGACCCTTGCGCCACCATTGCAAGGTGGCATTACGCCCGCCGCTGACCCAATCGCCATTGGGCAGCACCGCTAGGCTCCATAGCTCATTTTGGCCACTGGATAGCGGCGGACCCAAGGGGGTGGCCCTGGCCGGATGCCAACGGCGCAGGTTGCCGTCGCTGCCGGCGGTGATCAGGCTGCCATCGTGATCACGCAGCATGGTGTGCAGCGAACCGTGGCCCGACTCAACGGGGGGCCCCACCCTCTGGCCATGGCTCCAGCGTTGCAAGCGGCCTTCATCACCGGCGGTCCACCAGGTGTCAGCGTTGATAGCCACGACTCCACGCACACCGTTGCTGTGACTGGTGCGGATCGGCTGGTCTTGCGGTTCGCCCTTGGCGTTCCATAACCGCAAGCTGCCATCGCGGCCGCCGCTGATCAACCGGCCGTCGGGGGTTTCGGCCAGGCTCCAGACTTCGTTTTGGTTACTGGCCATCATGCCTCGCAGCATGTTGCGCTCGACCGCTTGGTCAAGGCTGACGGCCAGGGGCAAGGCTTCACTGGGATTGCCCTGCAGCCTGGCCATCGCCGCCAATCCATGGACCAGGCTTTGCAGGGGGTCCAAATCCAGCATCGAGAGATGGATGCTCTGGAATTGCCGTGTCTGGGCCTCGTAGGCCCGCAGGTTGGACCATTGGGCCCAGCCCCAGGCGGCGGTTGCTGCGGCGCTGAGCCCAACCAGGCCGGCCAACACCAACCTGCGTTGGCGCCGCCGTTGGGTTGCGGCCCGGTCACGGTGGGCCATGCTCGCCCGCACGAAGGCTTGCAGGTCGGACCCGAACTGCTGGGGCCGCTCCTCGAGCCAGGCCTGGGCGCGGCTGAGCTTCAAACCGCTAAGCAGGGCAGTCTCTTTCTCTGACTCTGGGGCCTGCCGCCATTGGTCCATTTCCGTTTCCAGCTGCTGGCTGCCCACCAGGTACTCCCGGGCCTCATCCAGCCAGCCCCGCAGCAGTGGCCATTTGCGCAGCAGGGCCTCATGGGCCACCTCCACCCAACGCACCTGGTCCCGCTGTTCCACGCTCATTAGGCGGGCTTCCACCAGTCCCTTGAGTAAGGGTTGGGCTAGGGGGGGCAGTTGATCCCAACGGGCCGGGCGCCTGGTGTAATCGTCTTGGTCGTTGATTCGCACCATGGCTGGCACAAAGGCATCCCGCAGGGCGAGGAGGGCCTCGGGCGTGGGTTGGTAGAGCTCCAACACCTCGTCTGCGGCATGGCGCACCGCATTGTCCAGGGGTGAAAGGTTTAGGTGGTCATCGCCGAGGGCTTGGTAATCGGCGAGGCTGAGCACCCGATCGTCGCCAAAGCGGTCGAACAGTTCGCGCAGGGCGAAGGCGAGCAGGGGCAGGGCATCGTTACTGCTGGCGTCGTGCATAGCCGCCTGCACGAAGCTCTCCTCTACCGTCAGCCCCGCCACCTTGGCCGGCCCCTTGATGATTTCGGGGATGCGCTCCCTGGGCAGGGGCGGTAACGACATCGCTTGCAGGGGCACGCTGAGGTCGGCGGCGGCCTGGAGGTTGCCGAGGAAATCAGAGCGCAGGGTCATCACCACCTGGAAGCCGGCGCCGCAGCAGAGGGCGGCGCTGAGGATGGCGAAGCAGAACCGCACCTGATCGGGGTCGCCAATGGCGAAGAGCTCTTCGCCTTGATCGACGCTGATCAGGATCTGGGCCTCGGGGCTTTGATGGACGTTGCGGAGCTCGGCGGCGAACTCGGACAGGGTGGCTGCCAAGCTGCCGTTGGCGTGGGCCTGCTGCAAACGCTGATCGAGTAGGCGCCAATCGCCAAGGCCGCCCAGGGCGAGGGCCAGGCTGTGGGCGAGTTGCAGGCAGGGTTGGGATTGGGGCCGAAAGGGGGGCAGCGGCAACCAGTGGCGGCCACTGCGGGCCAGGCGGGGCAGCAGGCCGGCCCGCAGCAGCGATGATTTACCGGCACCGGAGGCCCCTAGCAGCACCAACAGGCATTGGGCCCCTTGGATGCGCAGCACCTGGAGCCGGGCGATCAGCTCGCGGATTTCCTCGTCGCGGCCGAAATACAGGGCCGCATCCTCTTGATCGAAGCAGAGCAGGCCGGGATAGGGGGGGCGATTGGGGTCCAAGGGGAAGCCCCCCTGATCGTTCAGGGCCAGTTCACTGAGCTGGCGGGCGAGGGCCTCCAGGCCGGCTTGGCGGTCTTGGCGCAGGTCGAGTTGCTGCAGGTCGGCCGCGATCGGCGCCAAGTATTCGCTGCTGGTAGGGGCTGCGTCGCGGTCGGCGCCAAGCAGTTGAAAAATGGGTTTACCGAGGGAGCGGGCCTGGATGAATTCGGCAAAGCACCACTTGGAGGCCATCCAATTGGCGCTTTGGACGATAAGCAGAGCCTGGGAGGTTTCAATCTCGCGGTAGAGGGTGCGTTCCCAATCGGAGCCGGGTGGCAGGCCGACATGCTTGTCAAAATCCAGAAAGGGCGCCTCATATCCCTGCTCCAGCAGCCAATCGGCGACCCAGCGGGCGGCGGCCCCGTCACGGCTGGAGTGGGAGATGAAGACGCGAGCCATCGGGCAAGGGCTGCGCTCATCAATTGTCAGCCCATGTACTCATGCTAGTCGAGATGGCGGGGGTATGGTACTGAAGCGCAGCTATCAGGATTGATCTGAGGTTTTGTCAATGGATCTTGATGTGATAAATTTGTCAGGAGATAAAAGTCAAAGTTAAGAGGCCATGTAGAGGCTGTTTTGATGTAAAAAAGTCAGGGGGTAAGTTGGGAAGAGCAGCTTCTTGATCGGCAACTAGTTGATTGGCAGCTGGGGCTTGCAGGTGAGTAATCTGCTGGCCCTTGTCTCAAGCCATGGCAGCCAAGGCCCCCACCACCTTGGTCGAGGATTTCCGACCCTTTGTGGAGTCGAAGCTATGGGAGCTGCAGCGCCAGTATTTCGCCGCGCGCGGCCAGCAGGCGTGGAGTGCGGGGGAGGTACCTCATTACATCACCAGCAACCCGGTGGTGGCGGCGGCCTATGCCGAGGTGCTGGTGGCCTTCCGCCGCGATCGGCTGCGCCGCGATCCCGCTGAGGAAGCCCTGTGGATTGTGGAGCTGGGGGCGGGATCGGGGCGCTTTGCCCATCACCTGCTCCAGCAGTTGGCGGCGCTGTGTGAGCGGGAGGGGCTCGATCCGGCTGGCTTTCGTTATGTGCTGAGCGACTTTTGCGCGGCCAATCTGGAGGCCTGGGCCCAGCAGCCGCGTTTTGTGCCCCTGTTCGCCAGCGGCCAGCTGGAGCGGGCCCGCTTCGATGTGATGGACAGCAGCGCCCTGGAGCTGGAGCACGGCGGTGGGCGGATCGGCCGCGGCGATCTGGGGGCGCCGCTGGTGGTGATCGCCAACTACCTGCTGGATTCGATCCCGGCCGACCTGCTCTGCTTTCGCCAGGGGCAGGTGGAACGGGGCTTGGTGCGGCTGCGCCAGCGGCAGGAGGGCGGCGACGCCCGGGAGGCGGCGGCGCTGCTGCAAACGCTGGAGCTCGACCATCGCAGCGAGCCGTTGGCCGCCGCCCCCTTCGCCGAGCCCAGCCTGGACGGCTTGCTGGCCGACTATCAGGGCCAGCTGGCGGAGCTGGAGGAGGCCTGGCTGCTGTTCCCCGCCCCGGCGTTGCGGGCCCTGGAGCGGCTGGCCGCCCTCTCCCGCCAGGGGCTGCTGCTGCTCTCGGCCGATAAGGGACACCACCGACTGGAGGAGGTGTTGTCGCCCCAGCCGCCGGCGCTGGTGACCCACGGCTCCTTCTCCCTGAACGTGAATTACCACGCCCTGTGCGGCTGGGCGGAGGCGGCCGGCGGCCTGGCGCTGGTGCCCGATCCGGGCCGGGACGGCCTGCACACGGTGGCCCTGCTGCACCTGCCGGAGGCGGATGATCACCGCGCCACCGCGGCGGCCTGGCGGCGCCACCTGGCCGCCTTCGGCCCCGGCGACTACCTCAAGCTCAGCCAGCTGGCCTGCGCCAACGCCGAGCAGCTGAGCGCCGAGCAGCTGCTGGCCTTTCTGCGCCTGGGCCAGGGCGACAGCCACCTGTTTGCTCGGCTGCAGCCGCGGCTGCAGCAGCTGGCGGTGGATCTCCAGCCCCAGGAGCGGCTCGGCTTGCTGGAGAGTGTCGCCCAGGTGGAGCGGATGCAGTTTCCGCTCGACGGGCGGGAAGCGGAGGCGATGGTGGAGGGCTTGCGGGCGCTGCGGCAAAGCGAAGCGCGGCCCCAGCCGCTCGCGCCAGAGCTGCTGGCGCTGCAGCGCGAACTCGATTGGTTGGCGGCGCTGGTGCAGGCGCGCGTCGAACGGCTGTTCCGTCGCCAAGGCGGGGAGGCGAACCTGCCGTTGATCCCCGAGCCGCCGCCGCTGCCGACCGGGCCGGAGGCGGCCAGTCCGTGGGCGGAGCTGGTGGGCGAGCTGGCGGCAGAACCGCTGGCCCGGCTGGCCCTGGCCCTGCTGTTGGCGGCCCAATTGCGGCCGGCGGCGCTCGATCCCCTGATGCTGCACAATCCGGCGTTGGAGCGGCGCTTCAGCGAGTGCGGCGGCGTGTTGCGGGAGTCGTGCTTTGAACCCACGGGCGACACCCTGGCCCTGCTGGCCGATGGCGGCCAGCCGGCGGGCCGGCTGGCGGTGTTGCGGCTGCTGGCGGAGGAGGGGCCCCTGCGCAGGTTGGGGTTGCTGGCGCCAGCAGAAGGGGATGCACCGCTCAAGGGGGGGCTGAGATTGAATGGGGCCTGGCTGGAGTGGATCGCCGGCGCCGGCCCCCGGCCCGGAGCTGAACTGGCGACGGCCACCGCCCGGCGACTGACGACGGAGATGGCCTGGCAAGACCTGGTGCTGCCGGCCGGCACCCTGCGCCAATTGGAGGAGATCGAGTCCTATCTCCATCACCGGGCCACGCTGCTGGCCGAGTGGGGCATGGCCAAGCGGCTGCGGCCGGGCTATCGGGCCCTGTTCCACGGCCCGCCGGGCACGGGCAAAACGCTCACAGCGGCGCTGCTGGGGGCAAAGCTGGGGCTGGAGGTGCGGCGGGTGGACCTATCCCGGGCGGTGTCGAAATACATCGGCGAAACGGAGAAGAACCTGGCGGCGGTGCTGGATCGGGCCGAGCAACGCCAATGGCTGCTGGTGTTCGATGAGGCCGATGCCCTGTTCGGCAAGCGCAGCGAAACCCGCGATGCCCACGACCGCTACGCCAACCAGGAGATCGCCTACCTGCTGCAGCGGCTGGAAACCTTCCAGGGGCTGGTGATCCTGGCCACGAACCTGCCGGCGAATCTGGATGGGGCCTTTTTGCGGCGGTTCGAGAGCGTGGTCTATTTCCCCATGCCGGGCCCGGAGCAACGGCTGCGCTTGTGGCGGGAGGCCTTCTCACCCCTGGCGCAACTGGAGGTGGATCTGGAGGCCCTCGCCGTGCGCCACGAACTCTCCGGCGGCCTGATCCTCAATGTGGTGCGCCGGGTGAGCCTGCAGGCGATCGCCGCAGGCGGCCGGCCGATCAACGACAGCGACCTGCTGCGAGCAATCCGGCAGGAACTCGAGAAGGAGGGGAAGGGGGTGTGAGGGGTGATCAGCTCTGCCCTGGCGGATCGGGGGGGCTGATGTCCGCCATCAGGGTCAGGAAGAACTGGAACCGGGTTCGGTTGGTGGGAGTGGGATCGAGTTGGACTCGTCCGGAAAGCAGTGCTGCTTGATCAAGGCGCTTAAAGCTTTCGCTCTGGCGTTCTCGCGCCTCAGCTGCTCGGTTTCTTTCTCGATCTGCTCGATCTCGCTCTCGAGCTGCTTCATCCTCAGCTCGTGCTGCATCTTGCGCTGCTCGTAATGCAGCATCAACTGCTCGTGTTGAATCTTGCGCTGCTCGTACTGCATCACGCGCTGCTCGTAGCCGGCATCGCGACGCCAATTGAGCATCGATAAAAATTGTCGCCACCGAGGCAGCGATGAAAGGGATACCCCATTGCTGCTGGAGCGCGATGCTGCGGCCGAAGACGGTGATGTGGTCATAGGAGGAGAAGAGAGCGATCAGGCCGAGCACGAGACCGCCCAGGGCCTGGACGAAGCCCAGGCGATCGAGGCCTGGCCAAGGCATGGGTGATGGTGGTGTTGATTCTGGCGTTTCTGGCAGCTCCGGGGCGCTGTTCGGCGGCGGCTGAGCTGCGGGTGGGACTTGGGATGGCGACACGGCACCCGGGGGTGTGGCGGTGGCGGGTGGAGACCTGCTGCAGAGCCCAGGAGATCAATGCCACCAGCTGTCACACCGGTTGCCGCCACAGCCGTGGCGATGGCCTTTCTCTACCCCTCCAGCAGCGCTCTGTCGGCTTCCTGAGCGGTGGCGATGGCCGCGTGCGCCTGATCGCGCAGGGTGGCGTAGAGCCGCCTGGCGGGATGGCCGGGAGGGAGGCGATCGTGCAACTGCTGGGCCTCCGCAACTATGGCCACATCTTCCGGGCAAGGCTCACCGAAGGCACGAGGGCGAAGGGGCCGGCGCACCGCTGCCGCCAGGCCTGCCACGAGTAAGTCGCTGCTGGTCCGGTCCACGGCGGCGGCGGAGAGGAGCAGCTCGCCTACGAAGGCGTGCTGCTCCAGAGGAAAGCGCTCCGGTGCCTCGGCCAGCAGGGCGGCCAGCAGTTGCAGGTGGGCCAAGCGGGGCTGGGGGGCGTCTTGCCACCAGCTCCAAAGGGTGGAGGTGAGTTGCGGTTCGTGCCAGCCGAACAGGCAGGCGACGAGGTTCGCCCAGGCGACGCCGAAGGCGGCCTGATCCGCGCGGGGCAAGCCCCAATCCAGACAGGCGCTGAGCAGTGCCGGACCTTGCGGCAGCTCCAGAAGATCAAGCGAGACGCTGGGGTGGTGCTGATGCCAAAGCGGAAGGGAGAAGCGTGTCGGCTCTTCCAGGCAGCGCTCCAGCCGTGTTTTGGCCAGGTGCACCACCAGCTCGGGCCAGCGCGGGGCGAACCGCTTGAGGAAGTCACGCAAGTGGTGATCATCCAGGTTGGCTGGCGCCTGCAACAGCCGCAGGAGCCGTTCGGCATCGGTCGGGCTGATCTGCTCCAGCGGGATGCCAAGCTCCTCATCCCCCAGCCAAAGCAAGATCTCGGCGGTTGTGTGGGAACGTTGGTTGTTGGACGACAGCAGATCGGGATGCGCTGAGGTGATCAAGTCGATCGCCAGCTGGGGCTCTGGCCGTACCAGCCGCTGGATGATGGGTGGGAGTTGGCTCAGGGTCATGCAGGGCGTCATTGTTAATGCAGTCCGGTCTGCACATCCGCGAGGCTGGTCACGTGGTAGTTCTCGTCGGAGGAATTCAATGCGCAGTAGCTGAACATCGAAGAGTTAAACCTGAGCCTCCCAGGGATTGATCAACTTGATCTTGATTCCTTCGAAGTTTGCCACATTACGCGTCACGAGGGCGAGGCCGTGTTGCAGTGCTGTGGCTGCGATCATGGAATCACGCATGCTCTTCGCATCTGGCACGTGCATCACGGCGCAGCGCCGGGCGGTTTCCGCCGCAAACGGAAGCACCTGGCCATCGAACTGCTGAAATACCGCATCGACCCAGGTGCGTAAAACTTTGCTTTGGGAGCGATCTTTGCGCTCCATGCGCAACACACCCATCTCCAATTCCAAGATCGTGATTGAGGACAGGTAAAGCTGTTGCACGGGTTGCTCTTCTGCCCAGGAGCGGACGGCTGTCGATTGATGCGGCTTGCCGTGACGTAACTCTGAGATCACGTTGGTGTCAAGAAGAAACATGCCTTGTTAGCTAAGGTCCACCGATTTCAGATCGTTTCCCGCCAGGCGGGGCGGCTCAAACGCGAAGTGCCCTCCGGGGATGGCATCCATGACGGCCAGCAGGCTCTGCCGCTGGGTTCCGGCCAGTTTGTAGTAGTCCTCGATCTTGAGCAGTGCGTAGGTCGGCCGTCCCCGGTCGGTGACGATCACTGGCCCGGAGTTGGCGGCCTTCTTTGCGCTAGCGAGGTCGCGCGCAAAGTCTCGCGCTGAAACTGTCGTCAGGGTCATGGCTCATTTCTTCAGCTTGTCAGTATGTTATGACACCACTGACTGTTGTGCAAGATCTGGGGTTGCAGCCAACGCATTCGGCGTGAATCCTTGTGGGAAAAGCTTGTGAGCGAAGCGAGGGCCGCCTTCCCCTGCCGCCTGCACTGGTGAGCCGTCGGCGTCGGAATCGCTGATGGTGGTGCCGCAAGTTGGATCAACGCCCAAAAGGGTTCTCAATGCGTAGCCCTTCGATGCGTTGACCGTGCTGCAGGTCTTCGCTGAGTAACCGTTTGCAGCCGGCTTCCAGCGCCGCCGCCACGATCAGTGAATCGTAGAAGCCGTACTTCCAGCGCTCCTGCACATCAAGGCCGCGCCGGTAGAGAGCCGGGGAGGGGGCCACACGAACCAGCGGCACAAGCACGGTGTCCAGCCAAGACCGGGCATCGACGACATCCAGCCGGACCTCGGCCTTGCGGAGCACGGTGTTGAGGCACTCCTGGACAACTTGAAAACTAATGCAAGCACCCTCGGTGGCGAGGGCCTGTTTGATCAGGTTCTCGGCGATCTGATGCTTGCGCTCGTCGCGCGTGTCGAGTTGATAGATCAGCACATTGGTGTCCAGGAAGAGATCAGCGCTCATTCATCTCGTCCCGTGTGAGCTTGCGACCCACCACGACCTTGCCGCGCAACCCCGCCATCACCTCCTCATACCGCTGCATGTGCTGCTTGCGTGCATAAGCGGCCAGCCACAAGCGGAACTGCTCGTTGAGGGTGGTGTATTCCGCCTTTGCCTGGGCCCGGGCCGCCTCGATCAGCGCTTCGTCTGCGCTGAGTGTGATGTTCTTCATGAGCATTCTCCTGGGCGGAACGCGGTTTTGCGTGCAAGAAGCAGTGTACACGGCAAGCGCTACACTGCACACGCGTCATGCCATGACCTTTCAAGCAGCACCGAGGCGCTTGCGGCGCTGCGCGACACCACCGACCGGCTGCAGAGGCACGTCCTCGCCGTCATGTGATGAAACCATTCTTGTCAAGCGTTGATGAAGACGACAGCCTCTGCTGGGCTTGCGCTGCTGGAGAGCCTGGCGATCAACCATCCGTTCCTGGACGGCTACAAGCTCAGCACCGCTCTTCTTGATCCATGGCTGCGTGGATTCGTTGTCGCTTCTGGTAGCTCAGCGCGCGCCCGCCCAGGCCGGTGGTCGCCTGCGGGCCGGCCTCGGGTTCTTCATCGCCCTTGAAGATGGCGCTGCGAACAACTCCGCGGAAGCAGGCCGTGGCTCTCATCGAACGGATGGCCAGCAACGACCATGGGGGCTGGACGTTTAAAAACGTCTCCCGCCGTCGGTAGTCATTCAAAGGGATTGACGATGAGAACGTTGCCAATCCTTGCCCCGGCCTGCATATCCTCGCTGTAGAGCACACTGCAACGGGCTGCGCTCGCTGTCTGCACGATCAGCGCATCCCAGAATGAGAGGCTGCGGTTCTGTTGCAGATCCATGGCAGCCAGCAGCATGTCCAGCGTGGGCTGGATCAGTTCGAAGCGTCCGAACTGGGTGACGCGCTGGCGAGCATAGTGCGCCTCCAGACCCAGCTTGCGCGTTGCGGTAACGAAGTATTCCTGAAGCACTTGCGTCGATAGCACGGCCTCCTGGCGAGCGCGCAGATCCACCACCAGATCGAGCGCGAGCTGTTGCTTGCGCGGGTCGAAAGCATCATCGGCGTAGACGAGGATGTTGGTGTCGATGAAGCTACGCGCCACGCTGATGCTCCAGGCGTTCGGCGTAGAGCTCATCGCGGCGGATGCGCTCGCCCCCCGAGTTGCCTCGCCCGGCCATGCTGCGCAGTGCTTCAAGTTCGGCGTCCAGGCCCTCTTCGCCGGCGGCGAGTTGCTCAAGGTAGTCGCGTACCGCCTGATTGAGGCTCTTGCCCATGCTTTGCGCTGCCTTGCGGGCGCGTTCGATGATTTTTTCGTCGGCGGAAAGCGTGATGTTCATAATGTACCCATTGGCCAACACAGTTTATGTGCGCACAGGCTGTGTGTCAAGGTGGGCGTTACCAAGGGCGAAACCCGGTCAGCCTTTTCGCCAGGGCTTGCAGGGGGCAGCTAGCCAAGCCGGGTCGCTGGGAGCGCGGCTCATGCCTCAAATGCCCTGCTCGTCTTCCAGGGGTTGCTGACCCATCAAGGCGAGGAAGGCTTGGAGTCGGGCTCGGTTGCTGACGCTGGGATCGAGCTGGACTCGGGCGGAAAGCAGTGCTGCTTGATCAAGGCGCTCAAAGCTTTCTCTCTGGCGTTCTCTTGCTTCAGCCGCTCGGTTTCTCTCTCGATCTGCTTGGTTTCTTTCTCGATCTGCTCGATATCTTTCTCGAGCTGCTTCATCCGCCACTCGTGCTGCATCTTGCGCTGCTCGTAGTCGGGATCCCGACGCCAATTCAGCATCGACAACAACTGTCGCCAGCGAGGCAGCGATGAAAACGATTCCCCATTGCTGCTGGAGCTGGAGGGTGCGGCCGAGGAGGGTGACATGGTCATAGGAGGAGAACAGGGCGATCAGGCTGAGGGCGAGGCCGCCG
>JBIIRU010000175.1:0-5800 GCA_044341355.1 Cyanobium sp.
GACGCCTCCACCCCCGCCGCCAAGACCAAGAAGCGTTGACTCGATCCGCTCCTGCCGCCTTGACCGTGGCCCTTCCCGTGACCCTGGCCTTGGCAGTGGGGGCCGCGCTGGCGGTCCAACAGCCGCAGGCGGCCCTGGTCTGGGGGCTGGGCTGCGGCCTCGGTCACGTGCTGGTGCGCGGCCGCTTTGGATTTGCCTCCGGCTACCGGCGGCTGCTGGTGGAGCGTGATCCCGGTCCGGCCTACGCCCAGTTGCTGCTGGTGGCGCTGCTGGTGGTCGCCATGGCCCTGGTGCTGGCCCTGGAGCCGCTCACCGGCCTGCGGCCCAAGCTGCTGAACACCACCATCACGCTGCCTTTCTTGGCCGGGGCGTTTTTGTTTGGCATCGGCATGGAGCGGGCCCGGGCCTGCGGCTGCGGCAGCCTGGCGGCGACCTCCCGCGGTGGCGCCGGCGTGCTGGCCGCCTTGGTGGGCTTGGTGATCGGCGCCTTTCTCGGCAGCTTGCATGGCCCGCTGCTGGCCCGCTTGCCCCAGCCCCGCCTTGATTCGCCCGTAGGCCTCGACCTCTTCGGGCTGGCCGGCGCCCTGCTGCTGCAGTTGCTGTTGATCGCCCTGATCGTTTTTCTTTTGAGCCGCTGGACCGGCCAGTCCCCCTGGGCCGGGCAGCCGCGCCAGAACAAGGCGCCCTATGGCGCCGCCGCCGCCGTGGCGCTGCTGGCCATCGGCCTGCTGCTGGTGACTGCAGAACCTTGGAAGGTGCTGTGGGGCCTTGCCCTCAGCGGTGCCCACCTGGCCCAATTGCTGGGCTGGGATCCCCAGAGCAGCATCTTTTGGTCGAGCGCCAAGGGTCAGGCGCTGCTGCAGGGTCCCGGCGCCTGGTTGTTCAACCATGCCGTGCTGGTCGACCTGGGACTTGTCTATGGCTCGGTGGCCACGGCCATCGGCCAGGGCCGCTTCCGGCTGGCGGGCGAGGCGCCCCAATCCCTGGCAGCCCTGGCCCGCAGCGGCGGCGGCGGGTTGCTGATGGGCTACGGCGGCCTGCTGGCATCGGGCTGCAATGTCAACGCCTTTCTCGGCGGCGTGATGAGCTTCAGCCTGCACGGCTGGATCTGGCTGGCGGCGGCGCTGCTGGGCTTCGCCAGCTCGCTGCGGCTGAGTGGGGGCTTTGGGAATGGGGCTGCTGGGAGGGCGGCAGGGGCAGGGTGAGTTGGAGGGGGCCTTGGGTGCTGGGCTTAGAGGAGTTTGCAGGCAAAGGGATTGGCAAAAAATTCGAGGCGCCGCAGGCGCCAATGGCCAATGATTATTAGCGCACAATTTATGTTGACTAGCACCCAGCTACTTCAGAACCAAACCAAAAACTAAACAGTCAAATGTAAAGAATGAAAGAGTTAAAGGGTAAAGAATTAGTCCTGGGGGACGCAACAGACGCGGAAACCGATGTCGTCGTCGCGGTAGTCGGGGGGGTTGAGGTTGCGGAAGGCCGAGCGGCAGCTCTCGGGGTGGGCGCTCCACGACCCGCCGCGCAGTAGCCTGAACTTCATTATGTTATCAATTTCCTTATCCTTTTCAACAATCCAGGCACGCCCATCATCTGCCGCACCTTCATAATTGCCGTGCCAATGATCCGCACACCATTCCCGTACATTTCCATGCATGTCATGCAATCCCCAGGGATTGGCGGGAAAGCTGGCTACATCCACCGTTTCCTGCCGATACATTCCCTTCTCACTATCCCCATACACTTTTGTGCCATCATAATTTGCAAACTTTGTGCTAATCGTAGAACCAAAATGGAACGGTGAGATAGTGCCCGCCCGGCAGGCGTATTCCCACTGGGCCTCGCTGGGGAGTGTGTAATTGCGGCCATTGCGTTGGCTGAGGCGGTGGCAGAACTCCATGGCATCTTCCCAACTCACCTGCACCACCGGCCGCTGGTCGCCCTGGAACAGCGAGGGTTCTGGATTCAGGAAGGAGCTTTTGGAATCCACTTGTAGCTCATAGGTGGTAAAACGAAAATCGCAATTCAGGCATTCGCGCCTTCTGCGTATGCTGAGTCCTTTATGCACTGCTCGGTTTTCGAGAACCCGGCTATCGATATTTTGGCAGTTGGGGCACTGCATACGCACTTCATAGGTGGTGAAGCGCAAATCACAATTCAGACATTCCCGTATTCTGTGCATGCTGCCACCGTCATCTGCCGCAGCTCGTGATTCGAGAACCCTACTATCGGTGTAATCACACGCGGGACAGAAACCTGCGCTCTCGCTATTGCTGGGTCGCCAAATGGCCACCTCGCGCCACTGTGCTTGGGTGATCGGGGTCTGGGATAGGAAGAAGCCCTGCAGTTGCACCAGGTGCTGTGGTCCCTCAGCACTCCTGCGTTTCAGTTCATCCTCTGGAGAACCCATCCAGAAGCGCCCCGGCGGAATCCAGAGCATGGTAAGGCTGGTGGCCTCGTCAACGCCGAGCGCCTCACGGAAGCCCTGGGCGTGGCGGCGATGGGTTAGTAGAAACCGAAACATGGAGCTTGCAGCTTCTCCTTCGTGCTTACGGGTGGTGGAGACGCTCATGGCTACACGCCAAGGGAGAAACAAGATGAGCGTAAGAGCCTACCGGACGCTGTGTGGATCAGCCGCTGCTAAAGCGTTGGCTCATCAAGTGCAGGAGGCATGGCTGGCGTGTTCGTAGCGCTTCAATTCGATCAGCTGGAACTGATGCAGTAAGCGGGTCTGCAGCTGGTTCACAACAATCTGAACCTTGATCGGTACGAGGTTTGGCAACTTGGCGCTGGCATCATGGGCCGGCACTAGTTGTACGAAAAGGCGATAGAGATAGCCGATTAGCCGGTCACCGAAGCCGAATCTGTGCAGACGGGACAGTCGCTGCAACAGGGGAAGAAACCAGCGGATCAGGTCTAGGCAGGCTTCGATGATTGTCAACTCGCTGCTGCTTTTGGCAGGGCTGGGCTCGGAGGGCAGTGACATGGGTGGTGAGATAACCGCGAGGCGCCTACAGCACCGTGGAAAAAATAATAGAAGTGTAGGGGTGTGCTTCAGCTTCTTTATGGAATTTAAGCAGGAAGCCAACAGTAAAGTATAAAGATTTAAAGTGTTTAAGGGAAAAGAATTATGTCCTGGGGGATGCAGCAAACGCGGATACCGATGAAGTTGCTGCGGTCGACCGGGTGGAGGTTGAGGCGGTAAGCCGAGCGGCAGTTCCTGGGGCTGCTGTTCCACGAGCCGCCGCGTAGCACACGACTTTGCACATTAGTACCCACAGCATTGCCGGTTTTTTCAATTGTTTTATCAATACTTAATTTTGCAATTCTCAGACATTCTTCAATAGCTTCATGTGGAAGGCCTGGCAAAATCCCTGTGAATTCTTGCCCGGGTGCAGCTGTCTCGTACATGTATCCAGATGGAGTGGGGGTTACAGTTATTCGCCAGTTTCTATATGTCGTTCCGTTAACAATAACGTCAGCGTAGTCCATCGTTTTCTTCGCCCTTTCCCCCGTCACCCCATCCATCCAGAGGCTGCCATCGTCTGGCGCGTTCTGAAGAACAAAATCATAGTTGCTGTGCCAATGATCGGCGCACCATTCCCATACATTTCCATGCATATCATGTAATCCCCAATAATTAGTATGGTGCCAATTCACATCCGTCGTTCGCTGTCGATACTCCCCCTTCTCGCCATCACCATATACTTCTATACCTTTATAGTTCGCCAACTTGGTGCTGATCGTGTCACCAAAATGGAACGGTGTACTCGTGCCCGCTCGGCATGCATATTCCCACTGGGCTTCGCTGGGCAGGGTGTAGTTCTTGCCGCTGCGTAGCCGCAGCCTTTGGCAAAAAGCCATCGCATCGTGCCAGCTCACATTCACCACCGGGCGCTGCTCACCCAGAAAACGCTCCGATCCCTCTAGCTTGGCCACTGGATCGGGATCCAGCTCCTCGGGCCAAAGCTCCTCATCCTCATGGACCAGCCGCTTCCATGCCGCCACCGCCCGCCACTGGGCCTGGTTGATTGGGGTTTGGGAAAGAAAGAACTCCTGAAGCTGCACTTTATGCTGAGGGCCTTCGTTGTCGAGGCGGCCTGGTTCATTGGCTGGGGAACCCATCAGGAAATGGCCGGCGGGGATGTGGAGCATGGGGAGTGCAATGCCCTGTGGCCTGCATGCCCCATTGGCAGGATTGGGAGGCTCGTTGGTCGGTAGAACAGGCAGCATCTCCTGATAGCCCAGGCGCGTCGCCTCGTGATATGTGGGTTCCTTGTTACCCGACTCCAGGCTGGCTGTCGTGAAAACGAACACCTGGGCCGGCAGTTCCTGAATCTCAGAGGTGTTGAAAGGCAACTCCACAAACCCGGGATTTTGCTGCAACTGCGCGCACTCAAAATCGATCGGCTCGAAGTTGAACTGTTTGGCAGGGAAAGGATCAGTAGGCACCAGGCCGGCACCCTGGCGCAGCTTGGCGGCGAAGTCGCGGTAGGCATTGCCCGGCAACCGCTCCAGCCGTTCGGCGGTCACGGTAGCGAAATGGCGCAACCCGTTCTTCAGTTTTTTGAACTGCTCTGGCAGAGGTGTATTGGGATCGGTGAGAATGGCTTCAAATGATTGTCCGGTGCCGAGCTGGTTCCAACGCCGCTCCAATACATCGCTGACAGCACGGATCACATCCAGCGTGTCGGCAGGGCTGAGGCGCTCGCCCAACAGCTTGGCCACACCGGGTTCCAGCTCGAACTGCAACTGTTGCGGCAGCGTGTCGGAGCTTTGTGTGGGGTGGCAACGCAGCAGGCCACTCACCAGCACTTCTGCCAGCGGCAGCGGTGTAGTTACATCTTTCACCTTTGCCTCCAGCAACAGTCGCAGGATTGGCAAGGTGAGCACCGGAGCGGCCGCCATCACCATCAACAGGCGCTGCGCCTGGACGGAGGCATCAGCTTGGAACTCCTGCCAGCGACTCTGCGCCAGCTCCCGCTCAGCGGCAGGGTCCTGATCCCCTGTGGTTTGGGGAGGGACCAGGAAGTGGTCCAAGCGTTTGCGGCGCACGCTGTCCTCGGGGATCAGCACGCCGGAGGATGCCATGTTGTGATCGCCCATCGCCATCGCCGCCCAGATCGCCAGCTCCTGGCCCTCCAGCGTGATCACCGGCAGGGGCAATCCGGTTGCATCATCCAGGGTCTGCCAACGGCTGGGGGGCTCGACGAAATACTGCTGATTAGGGCAGCCGGGCAGGGTGTTGCGAACCGAAACCGGTGGAGCAATGCCCAGGGCGGTGCGGGCCCACCAGTTGATCGGCAACATGTTCAGCAGCACCAAAGGAGCCTGCCGGCCCCATAGCTCCAGCTGGGAAAACATGCGGCCATCCCCATCCCACCAGTGGGCTCCCGCCGCATCAGTGATCAACAGCACCAGGGTTGGTTGCTCGCTCCAATCCTTGTCGCCAGGGCCTTGAGAAGGATCGAGGCAGCGCAGGTCCACCGCGTGGAAGGCTTGGCTGCTGGCCAGGATGGCGCGCAACTCCAGGGCCAATGGACGCCACACCTCCATCGAAACGCCTGCATCCAGCACCACCAGCAACCGGAAGCAGGGCTCCAGCATTGGCTTCAGTACGGGTGCCAGCAGGCGCGTTTCGGCATAGGCATCCACCGTGGCTGTTTCATCCAGCCACTGGCGGTTTGGGCTGGGTACCTGGCGCATCAAGGGCTGAATCATGCGCAGCACCGCTAAACGGTCCTGGAGCAATGGCGATTGGGCCAGTTGCAGTGGCAGCAGCCCAGGCAAGTCGCTGCTGCTG
>JBIIRU010000011.1:0-20094 GCA_044341355.1 Cyanobium sp.
AAATGGCCCGAAGCCTTAAACATCGTGCTGGCCGGCGCCTCGCTATCGAGAAAGCTGGCAAACTTGGCGCGATCGTAGTCGATGTAGTGGATGTGTGAGCCGGTGAATTTCACGCCGCTCTCCATCACCCAGCCATAGGTCTGATTGGAGTTGGTGGCGTAAGACTCGGACTGGTAGACAAGACGTATGGTGGCGTTGTCCTTCAGCCAGGCAGCGTTGCCATCCGGCCAGCCGGTTAGGGCCATATTTGTAACGGGATCCACCTCGCCGACTGTTGCCAGTGCCTTGAATTTGGCGTAAGGAAAATCGGTATCCCCGCTCTGGCCGTCCAAAAGTTCACTGGGATCGTTGGCTGTACTGGCCTCGGGGATGAGGGCTGTAACCTGGCCAATGGTTTTGATCAACGGGGTTGTCATGGGAATGGGAAAGGGTGGTTGGCGCGAAGGGGTTCAATCAATCTTGTGGCTATAACCTTGAGGCTCCCATAGAGCCTTAATTGCCATCCTGTGAAAGTCTCTTTAAGGATGGCCAGTCCAACCCGTTGCAAACGTCGGGGTAGACACTCCCTGCTTGTATCCCATGACACAGGGCTTAAGCAAGCCCTGCAAAGTTAGCCTGATTATTAAGGCTGGCGGCACTGAGGTTGGTAAAATGACCTACCTCCACACCGGCCACCTTCAAGAGAGTGTCCGAACCCACCTGGCTGAAGCTGAGACTGGAGAAAGCCACGCCCGCCAGGCCCACCTTGTCAGCTCCCAGCTGGAAGTCCATCACGAATTGCTTGGAGGCAGGTAGATCGCCGATCTCGCTCACCAGCCAGAACTGGTCGGCAGAGGCACCACCGTTGAGGTGGTTGGTTCCAGCTCCTCCAAGCACATAAAACTTGTCGTCACCTGCACCGCCGAGGGCGCGGTTGACAGCGCTTCCGATGATGAAGGTGTCGTTGCCGAGGCCGGCACTGAGGCGATTGCCATCGCCATCAATAGCCCAAATCTCATCATCACCGCTGCCACCGGTAATCACATCTCTGGATCCGGCGTATATGGCATCTTTACCGCTGCCTGTAAAGATTCTGTTGGCAAATCCGCTGAGGCTTGCAACATCAATTATATCTTCACCGGCTCCTGAGAAGAGCAAATCATTCTTACCATCAAAACCTTGCAGCTTGATTGGTTGAGATGTCAAGCTATCATCCGCGCTAGCCGTGCCGATTTTGACATCAATCACCTCATCAGTACGTAGTGCTATATTTTGCAACCGTAAATCCTGGGCAGCGGATGTGTCTGCCAGGTTGTAGGCCTTGGCCAAGGTGGCATGATTAGCCTTCAGATACTCGGCAAGAGCATCCTGTTCGGTGCCATCACCACTGAAAGTGGCAGCACCGGTGAGCGGCGCGGTGGAACTGAAAAGGTCAACTCGGTTGGCGGCAGCATCCGTAGGGAACGGATAGCTGTCCCCACCGCTGGCTAGGAAGTTGAGGGTCACCATCCGGAACGTGCGAGCCGAATCACCCACCAGGACCCCGCCGCGAACCAACACATCCAGGTCATTGCCCTGGCTGTCCTGAATCGCAAGGTTGAGGATGCGGCTGCCGGCGGGCCTGGCGAGGTCGAAACTGAATGCCAGGCCGCTCACCTGAGGGAAACGACCTTGATTGGGATAGACGGCAATACCGTGCTCAAGCAACTCCTTGAGCTTGGTGGCGCTCACGGTGATCAGGGAGAGGTTGTTGTTAAACCGCAGTGAGTTTTCAATATCCAGTGTGGAGATACCACCCGCTGGTTTGTTCGCCGAAGGATTGGCTAGGGGGGGTTGCTTAGCCCCACTGACCACATCGACGCTACCAATCTGGGAGCGGATGCCGCCGCCATTCTTCAGCGAGATCACAACAGAAGGATCAATTTCTCTTGCATAGGCCAGGTTGGCATCTGCAGTGAGATCGCCGAGGTTAGTTTCCTCGGAGCGCACGAAGGCCCGCTCGCCCTCGAGATATACCTGGGTGAAGCCCCACACCTGGCCGTCTTTACTGGCAATCACCGCCTGCACGGCGTCAGTAAGATCCTGCACGTTCTCGGCCTTGGTGCCGTCCGCAAACGCGGTGGTGGCGAGCTGGGCCTCGCTCACGTTCCAGGCCTTGGCCACATTGGCCGCGGTGGCGGCATAGGCGCCGCTGACCAGGGGATCAACGCTGCCCGGGATGATGCGCCCCTGGGCATCAAAGTCCACCACCAATCGGCCCAGGTAGGTGTATTCGTTATCGGTATTGACGATCAGGGTGGGTGCTCCGTCGGCCCCTTGGGTCACTAGCGGGTAGGTGTCAACGAAGTTGGCGGCATGGCCCGGGAAGGTCACGGCTTGGTCGTTGCTGTCGCCCAGGCGGCTGTTGGAGCCACCGGCGAGGATGATGTCCACACCCCGAAGCAGCGGCGCGAGAGCCTTCTCATTGGCGATCTGCTGCAGGTGGGCCATCAGGATCACCTTGTTCACGCCCTGGTTGATCAGGTCGTCGATCACCGGTTGCAGCTGGCCAGCCAGCAACACCATGTCGTCGCGCTCAGAGCCATCGCCAATGAAGCCCTTCACCTCCACCCCACCGGTGGAGCTGATCTGCTCCAGCACCTGGGTGGTGGCACCCACCAGGCCAATCTTCTCGCCGTTCTTGGTGACCACCGCCGAAGGCACGATTCGGCCCTTCTGGGAAGCAGCTTCCTCCAGGCCAGCCGTCGTGGTGGTGTTGTTGAAACGCGGATTCAGATCGGCGTCGGCGCTGAAATCGAGGTTGGCCGACAGATAGGGGAACTGGGCACCCACCCAGCCTGAGGCTGGCGTGAAGGAATCGCGGAAAACCCGTGAACCCAAGTCGAATTCGTGGTTACCAATCGTGGAGGCCTCTACACCGATCAGGTTGTGGATGGCGATGTCTACCGCCGCGATCGGATGGTTGGTGCTGGCGGACAGGCTGATGCTGGAGCCGGTCACCGCGTTGAGCTCATCGCGCACACTGATGTCGGTGCCGCCATTGAGGAAGGGGCTGGGGATGAAGTTGTCGCCACCAGCAAGAATCAGCGTGTTGGCATAAGTGTTATCGAAGCCATCCACGAGGCCCGCCAGGTAGGGAGCCGTCTGAGAGGCCAACAGCCCGGCTTCACCATCAGAGAGATGCAAAAGCTGCAGGCGATAGGGGATGGGGAAATCCACCACCGACACCACATCATTCCCTTCGCTGGAGGCGATCACGCTGCGGGCTGCATTGGTGGCACTGGTGAGGAAGGTGATCCCCTCAATGCGCTGAGCACCGGGGAAGATGATCGGATCCACGGCCACCGGTGCATACGGATTGGAAACATCAAAGATCGCCGCCATGCTGGTGGTAGTGCGCTCCAGTGCAACGAAGGCATAGGTACGGCCGTTGGTGGTGAAGACCTCCACCATCTCGGGTTCAATACCCTTGTCGTCTTCTCGGCTGTTAACCGGATAGAAGCCCTTGGCCACCGCTAGTTCCTCGAGGGCGGTGCCGGAATCAAACACCACATTGCCCTTCGAATCGAAGATCCGTAGAGAGCGCGAACCCAGGGTGTAGGCCTGATCGACGATGCCGTCGCGATCAAGATCGCCGGTGTTGGTGAAGATGTTCAGCCGTTGGGCGTTGGTGGCAACAAGACCTGCCTTCTGGGCAGGGGTGGCACTGGCGGCTGCCGTGAGCAGGGCGGACACCCGAGCGGTTTCATCGGGATCGAGGAAGTCATTGCGGTCATCGCCTTCCCCAGCGGCCAAAATGAAGTTTTCGCCGTTGTAAGTGAACGTCGCCAGGCCATCGGGCATCACTAAGCCATAGACATCGTGGTTGGTGGCGGGCTTGTAGCCGCCGCCATCGCCGCTGTCTTCAGTATCGAGGGCCGGGTTGCTGAACGTCACCACCGTAAAGGCGTTGCCACTGGCACCCTCGGTACCGAAGTCGTTGTCGTAGTTGATAACGACTGCGCCGTCGTCGCGCAGGGTTAGGCCCTCGGGTTTGTCAAAGCTGAGGCTGCCGCCCACGGAGGGCAGGTTGAACAACTCCACCTTGTTGGCCAACTGGATGCCGGCGGCGGCGAGTCGATCGGCACTGGAGGTGGTGTAGACCCCACTCACCAGGGTGAGGCTGTTATCAAGCAGCTCAGGGCTGGAGACGCCGATGGCGTCGGCCCAGCTAGCCGGGCCAATACCTAAGGTGCGTGGCAGGGTGTTGGTGGCACCGCGCAGATCCACCTCATAGACACTCTTGAAGCCATTGAGCGCCCGGCTGCTGTCGCGCTCCATCACCAGGAACACATCACGGGCGGCGTCGTAGGTGACATCGCCGATCTTGTCCTGGCCACTGCGGCCGCTCAGCAGGTACAGATGCTCCTTTACCGGGGCACCAGTGCCAGGATCGATGGCCAGGATGCGAGTGAGTTGCGAGGGACTTCGCTCGGCAACCACCCCATCGCCATTGCTATCCACATCCAGGGGGCTCTGCATGAAGGCATAGAGCAGGCCGTCCTTGCTGTTGAAGGCCATGCCTTCGATGCCGCGGTTGGCCCAGCGGTTGCCGTAGATGGCTGGCAGGCTGTCGATAGTTTCGGCGCCGATCACACTGCCGTGTTGAGCCAGCAGGAGGGCTTTCTGTCCGGCAGGAATATAGCGCTGAATCAAATTGCCGCTGCTGAAATCAAACAGGCCAATTTGGCCGCGGTATTCATCTCCCACCGCAAACACCTTGCGGCTTACACCGCCGATGGTGGCGGTGAAGACGGAGATGGTTTCCGAATCGATGCCGAAAGGGTCATAGGCAAGGTTCTGGTTGGCGGCATCCACCGCAATCTCATCCTTACCCTGCAGCTGCGGCAGGCCGGTGAGCGCCGTGCCATCCGGACGCTTCAGACCAATGATGGCAAGCTCGCTCACCGCGCCCGAGACACGGTTAATGCCTAGCTTATAAATGGAGGGCTGAAAATCAGGGTCAAGAAACTGACGTTTGCCGGCTGTTAGCGTGCCATTCGGACCACGATCGGTGATCGAATAATAGACATCAAGCGCCTGACCATTGATCGATTCAACACCATCAAACCAAAGGCCGGATAGTCCACCTGCCTGCACACCCGCAGGAAGGTTGGCGGCGCCTGCTGCATAGCTCAGGTTGTAGCTGAAATTCCTAGCCGTTGCCAGGCCGCGGTCCCAATCCTGGATGCCAGCCGAGAAGATGGTGGTGATGGCAGGCGTGGCCGTGCTGATGTCCAGCACGGCGATGGCATTATTCTCCTGCAGCGAAATGAAGGCCATGCGGCCATCGGCAGTGATCGCGATGGCTTCGGGCTCAATGTCTTGTGCCAGGGTGGTGGTGACACCGGCTTTACCCGTAATGCGAATGCCGCGGTTGATTAGCTCCGCCTTGCGGTTGTTCCAGGCACTGAAGTCGATGGTCTGTACATTAGCCTGGGCGGGAGCCACAGGAATTGCCAACAAATAGGACGAAGTATCAATCACCGAGATTGAACCGATCGGATCTATCATGTAGCCGATGTTGGGCTCACCCTCATTGGTGACCAGCAACTTGCGCCCATCAGCACTGAACTTGACCATGTCGGGCAAGGCGCCGACATTGACGGTGCTAATGTGGACTGGAAGAGCTGGAATTGTTAAGTCATAAAATTGAACAAAGCCATTATTGGTCTTAACACTGTCCTGGACTGCAACCGCCAACAGCTTGCCGTAAACCGCCACGCTCTGGAGGGTCTGGCTGCTATCGGTTGGGATGGCCTTAGCAACAATACTGGCCGCAGCCGGCCTGCGCAGATCACTTACAACAATTGCGCCTGAACCCCCACCAACGGTGTACAGATATCCAGATGTCTGATTGTAGGCAGATATCTCGGCGTTCGCACCCTGGGCGGCCATGGTGAGAACGCCATTCACCGCTGCAACAGGAGGGTTGAGGAGCGAAAAGGAGAGAGTCACTTCTGAGAAAACTAATATTGATATTAATCCAACAGAGAAAAGTCACGTCTCGCTTAAGCCAAGGTTAAGGGACATCATAAAGGTAGCGGGGGAAACATATGGACGTATGCCTCAACACCTAGCGACATTTGTCGCTATCTTTCTGTCAGCCTCCAAACACCTCCTTTTGCGTACTAAGGAGCCTCGGCAAAAACTCAGACCCTACGGACGCGACCCCCTTTTGCGTGGGGATTGCCCATACCATGAAGAGATTAAACGTGAACTCCCTTCGAGTCCTGCATTCCCTTAAGCAGACGCTGAAACAGCCCTTTGGAACCTAATTTTGCACCAACCTAAGGATCTTGTTTGCCGCGCTCCCTAATGGGATTGCCCCCAGCCGCTGAAGACCACCCCGGCACAATGCTTCAATGCCAAGCAAGCGCCTTCAAGCTATCGGCAACCATATACAAGCCGATCAATGATAAACCCCAAGCTATCGCTTCGTTTGCATTACGGGAAAGAAATGCCTCCAACTTTATCAAGATAGGCGAGACATGACCATGCAGCGTAAGCCGCGCCGCCAGCAGCAATAATGCTGGAGTGATCATCAACAAACAATAGCCAAAAAGCACCACACTCCGCCCGATCAGCGATAACTCCGATGCGGTCAAAAAACCGATGGCAGCAAGATACGGGATCATCGAAGCAGCCTCGATGGCGGCCGCCGTCAATGCCAAAAGAAAGACCGCCCCGACGGGGGCCGACGCATCGCTCGCCAGACCCCGCATCCGCATGAGCAGACTCGGCCCGGAACGTGCCAATTTTGCGGCGCGGCGAGCAGCGCGACGCTCGTTGCCCGCCTTCGTCCAAGGCTCCTTGAGTACACCGAAAGCCGTGAATCCGATACCGACGACCAGTTGGGCGATCCTTAGCGGTTGGGAGTTTCCCGTCTCCCGCAACGTGTCGAGCAACAGCGTGGCTCCAAGAAGCAACGCTACCCCCAACAGCAGATAGAACGCGGCTACGGTGCCAAGGAACAAAACAATCCTGGCTGGGCGTAGACGACCGGGTACCGACATCAACCAAAGTGGGATGAGTAACGTACCGAAACTAGTGCTATCAATCAGTGCCAGCAAAATAAGCGGGACAAGCAGTTCTAAATTCATTGATAGTGATGTCCTAAAGATTCTGCCAAAGCCTGAGCCATCCTTCCCTCATGTGCGGCGAAAGTACCAAGACTGGTTGCATAAGTTGAGAAGTTCCTCCCTGAACAGCAACAAGGATAGACATGTTACTGCCGCGAGAGGCCGAATGCTGCCCCTGAGTAGCAAACCAAGTGTAAAGGCAATAAACGAAGATTGCTGTGCCTAGCTCTACACCTCTAAAGTTGTATTCACTATTGTACATTCAACTCGTGGAAGCGGGAGGCTGGGCCGTTACTTGTGGTGCCGGCACGAAACCAGGAGAAAGCCAAACAGCGGTCCTGGCCTTGCGTTGCCTTGGTGGAGACGGCCCCGCCCTTGCGGTTGATGGGGCCGAAGTGGTCTGCCTTGGGCTGCCCGCTAAATGCCTTTGTTAGAGAGTCGGCACTACCCGTAGCGGCCTGCAATCCAGCCAGCCACATCTCGGGAGTGAACACGGGCAGCGTCGAGCGAATAAAGTCACCGCAGTTGCGGCGGATTCGGTCTCCAACAACAAGCCCGAAAGGGCATTCGAGGGTGGCCGTTGGGGCCCCTGGTGCCCCGAACGCCTGCCGGTGCAAGACTATTGCCTTCCTACCTCTATGTTGTCGACACAGTTGACGGTCACGTCGAATGCTCCCAGCCATGCGGCAGCTTCATTGATCCCCCCTGCCTCCCTCTCCAGCGGCGCCCGGGCGAGCTCCTCCCCTGCCCCCAACAATTTCCCCAGCAAGGCTGAACTGCTGGCCTGCCTGCCGCCGGAGCTGCTCCAATTCAAGCCGGCCAAGGCCTGGGGAAGCCTGATCATGTCCCTCAGCCTGTCTGTGGTGGCCTACGGCCTGGGCACCCAGATCCCCCTAACACCCACTGCCGCCCCCCTCTGGTTGCTCTATGCCGTGGTCACGGGCACCGTGGCGGGCGGTTGCTGGGTGATCGCCCATGAGTGCGGTCATGGCGCCTTCCATCCCAACCGTCGGCTGGAGGCCACGGTGGGATTTGTGCTGCACAGCATGCTGCTGGTGCCTTACTTCAGCTGGCAGCACAGCCACGCGGTGCACCATGCCAATTGCAACCACCTGGAACGAGGTGAAACCCATGTGCCACCCCGCTCAGACTCGCCGGCGGGCAAGTGGGTGCAGGCCTTGGCCTGGCGGTTGGGCACCAGGCTGTTCGGAACCCTATCCCTAGTCTTCCACCTGTTGCTGGGTTGGCCGCTATACCTGCTGTTCGGCATTGCGGGAGGTGAAGACTACGGCACCCCCACCTCCCACTTCTTGAGCGGTGCTCCCTTTCGCAACGGCCGGCGGCCGCTGTTCCCAGACGCTTGCCGACAGCTGATACGACATTCGAATCTCGGGCTGGCGGCCATGTTTTTGGCCCTGGTCCTGGCTGCCATTCAGTTCTCGCCGGCGCGGGTACTGTGCGTGTACGGCCTGCCCTATCTGGTGATCAATGCCTGGCTGGTGAGCTACACCTGGATGCAGCACACGGACACCAACATTCCCCATTTCTCCACCGCCGACTGGACCTGGGCCAAAGGCGCCCTGAAGACGGTGGATCGTCCCTATGGGCCATTGCTAAACCTGCTGCACCACGGCATCGGTTCGACTCACCTGTGCCATCACATCAACCCACGCATTCCGCATTACAACGCCTGGCAGGCCACCGCCCTGCTACGGATGCGCTTTCCCGATCTGGTGCACCACGACCCCACCCCCATCCACCTGGCGCTATGGCGGGTGGCCTGCCTCTGTTCCGTGGTGCGCCAGGACGCTCCCGGCAGCGGCTTCTTTTTTCAGCCTCAGGGCGAGCCGCAAGTTCAGGCATGAACGTTGCCCCTGGGTGGCAGGCAGGGCGCTTGAGGTGTTGAGGCTGAGAGCTGATGGCGGTCTATCGCCGAATTAATCATCCCCTACGTAAATCACATCTATAACTGCTGAGGTGGCGAAGCAGATCTCTACGCTTCACAGGAGCAAGGCCAGCTCAGGTGCGGCACAATGCACAATGGGTTTTGGGCATGGTTCGTCTGGTTGAGGTGGTACTCGGACCAGGGAAACGGACCTGCCCACCTCTTGCAACACCAGCCGGAGCCAGTCGCTTGAGATGCGTACCCCATGCTGACTAAGCTGGCGTGGGGAACGGGGGAATTACACCACTCCGGGGGACGCCAGCTTTCTCCGTTCCTGTGAGCTTGTGCACTGGTCCAGTGATTCCACTTGCTCGGCTTATCACCAGTGAACGATGTCTACGTTCAACAGAAGCTGATCTTGGAGCGACACCAATGTTTCGCCATTGGGGAAGTGCTTTGACTCTGGTGACCATCACCAGCGTTTGTTCACAGATGCTTCACCCAGGTGTTGGGCCACTCCTCGCCCCCCACCTCCAGTCCCGCCTGACGGCTGCTGGCCTCGAGCAGCAACTCGAGAGCCCGGCCCCGCCGGCGCCATAACTTCAGCCGCAGCTGGCCCTGGGTCGTGTCGCGGCAGAGAAAGCGGAGGCCGGCAGCCGTGGGCACCTGCACCAGAACGCCAGGGTCGGCGCTGGTGCCCAGCAGCTCCACGCGATAGCGCTGCTGCTCCGCCTGGATGCGCCAGCAGCCCCAGGGATCCACCTGCCAGCTCACGCGGGCGTTCCAGGGGACGAACTCGTAAAACGTGCCGTGGTGATGAATCCCCACCATGCCCACGGATTCCCGCTGCCCCAGCACCTTTCTGATCCCGCCAGCAGACGTGAGGCTGAGATCCGGCTCGCACTCGAACGCATTGCACTGCACCCAGAACCACTTGCTCGGGAAGGATCCACCCCAGTTCTTCTCCGCATAGGCGGGCACCCGATCGAAATGGCGGTGGTAGCCCCCCCCCGCAGCGGGGGAGGGTTGCTGCCATTCCATCCAGCCGCTGGCCCAGCCGTGGGCCATCAGGATCTGCCAGCCGGGTTCGAAGATCTGGAAACGGGACAGCCAACCAGCCGTGGATTGCTGGCGGCGGTCGGAACGTCCCCAGCCATAACGGGGCTCCACGGTGAAGCACCAACGAATCCGCGCTCCGGTGGCGGGGTTGCGGATGCATCCCTCGTGACGGTGCTGCGAGACGCAATAGAACTCATCTCGGAATCCGGAAGCGCAATCCTGACCATCAAGGAGCTGACCATGGCCGAGCTGGTCCCTGCTCGCCCAAAAGGTGGACAGGTCCGGCAAGGAACGATAGAGGTACTGTTCGGCGGGACCGAGGATCTGAACCGCTCCGCCGAATCCCGCCGGATCTGTCGCTTTACCTGAACCGACAGCAGTCTGCAGAGAATACATGAAAGCTATGGAATCGGCGGCTACTGGAGGATCGCAAGGAAGGGTGAGCCGGTAATACCAACCCTCGAAGAAGGGCCGGCGCTTTCCATTCCAGTGGCAACCGCTGTGGGGCGTCTGCAGGGACATGGCTAACGTGTCTGCAAGTCCGCTTCTACCGCTTCATAGAGCGCCTGGAAGTTGCGTTCCCCGAATCCCTGGGCCTCCTTTCCTCGCCGTTCGATGAACTCGAAGAAGAACAGCGAATCAGGCAGGATCGGCAGGGAAAAGATCTGCAGCAACATCGATTCCGGCAGGCGTGGCTGCCAGTCCATCAGGATCTGGTTCTGGATCAGGCACTGCAGCTCCGCGTCATGCCACTCCAGTTCCGGGGCCTGGGAGAGTCGGTCTCGGAGGCCTTGGAAATAGGTAGGTGGTGCCGGCAGCAACGGCAGCCCCTGCTGCCGCAGAAGCTTCACCGTTTCGAGCAGGGGTTCGCAGCGAAGAGCCAGGTGCTGAATGCCGGCGCCACGGTGCAAAGTGATGAACTCCTGAATCTGGGAGCGCTCACAGGAGGGTTCATTGATGTTGAGATACAGTTCGCCGGAAGGATCCATCAAGACCTGACTACTCAGCCCGGAGCGATCCGTTTGGATCTGGAAGATCTGCCTGCGCTCGAATCCGAAGAGTTGCACGTAGTAGGCCACCACGGCATCCAACTCTCCAACCGGAACATTGAGCACCACGTGATCGATCACAGAACGGTGGTGCCCAGGGGAGCGGCTTGCCATCCGCGGGCATTCCACGAGGGTGTGGTTGACGCTGCCCCAGCCCGGCAGCCAACCCCATCGCGCCTGAGGAGAAGAGTCCAGCAGTTCATCCAGCTGGCACAGGGCCTCCGGCGAATCGGAGCTGGATTCCAGGCGAAGGCCAGGGGCACGTGCCAACACGTCGCTCAGGTGATCCACCTTCAGGGCGATATCGGCAATACCGGGCGCATGGTCGCTCAGATAGCGGGCGATCGGTGAGTGCGGCGACGTAGGGGAGGACAGCAGGAACCAGGTGGACTGGTAGCTCAGTAGACACGTGATGCGATCTTCGCGCTCAACACAGCGCACCATCTTCATGCCCATGGCACGACAGAACTTGGCCTGGCTGGCCATGGCATCCGGCACATAGAAATGAATGTGATGAATCAATGGAACGGAACCTGGGGTGATGGCGAACTGCAACGGGCCAGTGACTGCGTTAGCCTGGTCTTATGATTGATGCGTTGCCATGAACTCCGAAGCGGCTGATGGGGCACATGGAACTAATGGAGTTGATCGCGGGGAGGTAATGGATGGGTCTGAGTGGAAGCCCCTGGCGGAGAAGATCCGGGTTTTCTACGACAAATCCTCGCAGATCTGGGAGCGGGTGTGGGGAGAACACATGCACCACGGCTACTACGGCCCCGATGGGCGAACCCGGGTGGACAGCCCGAGGGAGGCGCAGCGACTACTGATCGAGCGGTTGCTGGAGTGGAGCGATGTGCAGCAACCCGAGGCCACTCTGGATGTGGGCTGCGGCATTGGTGGCAGCTCTCTTGAGCTGGCCGATCGCTACTCGGCTGCAGTGATCGGCATCACCCTGAGTCCGGTGCAGCGGGATCGGGCCAGCGAGCGAGCCCGGGCCGCAGGGGCCAGTGGGCGGGTCAGCTTTGTAGTGGCCGATGCGATGGCGATGCCGTTTGAAGCGGATCGCTTCGATCTGGTGTGGTCGCTGGAGAGCGGCGAGCACATGCCTGATAAACAGCGCTTTCTCCAGGAATGCCTGCGGGTGCTCAGGCCAGGTGGCCGGCTAGTGCTGGCCACCTGGTGTCATCGCGATGACGCGCAGCCAGCACCGCCTCTGAGCGCTGCCGAGCAGCGCGAACTGAAGAGAATTTATGACTTGTACCATCTTCCTGGCACCATTCCCCTGCCTGTCTATGAACGAATTGCCGCGGATCTTGGCTTCAGCCAGATCCGGGTGGCCGACTGGTCCGAGGCGGTGGCCCCCTTCTGGTCGGACGTCCTGCAGTCGGCCATGCAGCCCAGGGTGATGCTGGAGGTGCTGAGGTCCGGCTGGGAAACAGTGCTGGGAGCAAGAGCGATTCCCCTGATGGTGAGTGGCTATCGCACTGGGCTGATCCGCTACGGGCTGCTGACCGCCGTTAAGCCATAAGGGGCTCGCATGAACCCATCCGTTCCCTTCGCCACTCAGAGCTGGCCCTCGGCCCTGTGGGCCTTCTCCCGGCCCCACACGATCTGGGGAACTCTGCTGAGCGTGATCGCCCTGGGGATGTTGGCCTTCGTGCTGCCTCCTGCCTCACCGATGGCGGCGGGATTCGACCCGCTGCGCTGCCTCACGCTGGTGGCCGCCGCTCTGCTGCCGGCCCTGGCCGCGAATGTGTACATCGTGGGGCTCAACCAGCTCACCGATGTGGCAATCGATCGCATCAACAAGCCACGCCTGCCGCTGGCCTCGGGCCGGTTCAGCCTGCGCCAGGGTCGATCGATCGTGGCGATCACGGCAGTTGCGGCCCTGCTTTTCGCCGCCGCGCAGGGACCGGTGTTGTTCAGCACGGTGGCTGTGGCGATGGCGATCGGAACGGCCTATTCATGCCACCCTCTGCGCCTGAAGCGCTTTCCCTTCTGGGCGGCCCTCTGCATCGTTGGCGTACGGGGGGCCGTCGTGAACGTGGGATTCTTCTCCCACTTCCGCGCCACCTTCCGCCCTGGTGTCGCAGCTGGCGGTGGTGGGGCGGAAAGCGGCGGGGCGGGCCTGATCCTGCCGCCGGAGGTGATCGCCCTTTCGGCCTTCGTGATGATCTTCTCACTGGCCATTGCCCTGTTCAAAGACATCCCCGATCTCCGCGGCGACCGCCAGCACCGCATCTTCACGCTCACGGTGCGGTTGGGCCCCTCGCTGGTGTTCGCACTCTGCCGCTGGATCCTCACCGCCAGCTATGGCCTGATGATCCTGCTGGTTCTATCCGGTGCCCTGCCCTCCATCCATCGGGGCTTCCTCGCCCTCAGCCAGCTGCTGCTGCTCTGCGTGATATGGATCCGCAGCCGCAGCGTGGACGTGAGTCACGACGAGCAGACGAGGGCCTTTTACCAGCTGATCTGGAAGCTCTTCTTCCTGGAGTACCTGCTCTTCCCTGTGGCTGCTCTGATGGGATGAGGAGCGGGAAATAACTCGCCTGCTCCAACTACGTGTTGGACGCAACCACCGCGAGCTTCTTCTCCCAAAACATGGCCTTACCCATGCGTGGGTCAAGTTTATAACTCGCGAAACCACAGGACGTGTAAGCGGCCTGGGCTACAATATTGCCTTCCAGCACTTCCAACGTCATCTTGCAACAGCCGAGTCTGAGAGCAATGGTCTCCGCAGCCTCCAGCATGCGCTTGCAGAGGCCTCGAGCACGGTGCTCAGCGGATACGATCACGTCGTGAATGTTCAGTAACGGCAGACAGGCAAAAGTGCTGAATCCTTCGAGGCAGATAACGAGGCCCGCTGGCTTGCCGTCGACAAAGGCAAGAATGACATGCGCAGCATCTCGCTTCCTAAGCTCTGCGACAAGATTGGCCTTCATAAACGTAGGTAGCGCTTTGCCCCCACCCATAGGGTCACGGGCGTAATCATCCAAAAGTTGAACAACAGCTCTCGCGTGCTCCGGCAGCATAAGGTCTGCCTCAGCGATTTCAATCACCATGGTCCCTCCAGGAAAGCCTGACATTTGGATTCAGCGGCTGCCGCAGGCAGTCCACTGGAATTGCTTGCCAAGCCAAGGTTCATGCACATACAACTAGGCACCTTTTGCTGTTGCACGGATTTTGTGCGCCCGTGCGTTACCCTTCTTGGCGGGATGCCGAACCGCATGACGAATCAGCCACTTCAGGTCGGTGGATGCATCCTCCTTCAACCATCGTTCACACATGGAAAAGGCGACATCTGGATGGTCTTTGGCGATGTCACCAAGATGATTGGCGACGCTGCGGCGGACATAGAGAGATGGGTCGTTCTTTAGTGCTTCAAGCAGGTGTAACGTTGGCGGCGGATTGGAGATAAACGATGCAATGCGTTTGCCCCATGGCAATCTTGGACGCGTTCCCTCGCTGCAAAGTCGCCTTACATGAGGGGTAGGGTCACTGAGCCAATCGAAGACCTTTAACAGAGTGCGATCTTGCTGATGGATGAGAAACGTGCGGATTGAAAACTCTGACGTGAAGCGAGTGGTTAATGCGTGTAATGCTCCCATGGATGTTTCGAATGGGTCTTGGCCGTTATTGTATTCTTTTTCTTGCCCGTATTCGGAAATGAAGAAGCTGTGCGGCAGGTAGAAGAACCCTGCCAGCCCTGATCCCTCTGCTTCGGCATGAGCTGGCGTGCGTGAGTGACGCCATTATGATTGCAATCGCTTCTGAATAAGTACTGGGCAGAAAGTGATGCAGGGCTTTAGTGATGTGCTGGCCCCTTTGCATGAGTTCAAGCTGCTTTAGTCCTCTGAAAGCGTACTTGCAGAATGCCTTAGCTTCAAAATCTTTGTGTACGTAGAGGATATTTTGAGCCAAGCAGTCTATGGCCTCCTGATTGAGCAAGTCCTTAAGCAGTGTGCCTTTTTGAATGGTCCTCGGTGCGCATGGAAGTGTGGGGGGTCGTAACGTCATTGTGCTTCCTACGATGCTAATGCGTTATGTGGGGCTAACTCTTTATTGGGAGGTTCCGAGAACCAAGCCCGCTTCCTCTGGTCCTTCTGCAAACCACACCCAAAGATGCTCGGATCCTTCGACTGAATCAAGTACAAGCATAGGGTTTGGGGTAAAGGGACACCAACAATACAAGTGGTTTGCGGGTCCGCGAACCACTTGTTCGTCCTGCTACACAAGATCTACAGGGCTACGAACCCCGAGAGGGCCGCGGCTGAGCACATGGGTATAAATCATGGTGGTTTTCACGTCCTTGTGGCCCAGCAACTCCTGAATGGTGCGGATGTCCAGGTCCCATCCCCCTACAAATCCAACCCCAACTGAATCACCCCCTGGCTTGCCTGCGCCTTCGCCTTCGCCCCCACCCCACCCTTCCGCCGCCGCCCCCCACCGCTCGCGCCCATACCCGAGCGCCGCGAGCCATGCCGCTCCACGATGGCGTCTGATTGCTCCCGGAACCCCGGCTGGCGCCGCCGGGCCCAGAGGCGATCGCGCGCCTGGCGGGCGGCGGCGACGGGATCGACGATCGGATTGGGGTAATCGACGCCAATCGTCCACCCCAGGCGCATTTGGGTGAAGGGCGGCATGGTCCAGGGTTCGTGCAGATGCACCAGGGGTACGGCCTTCAGTTCCGGTAGCCAGCGGCGCATAAACACACCTTCGGGGTCGTGCTCTTGGCCCTGCTTGATCGGGTTGTAGATGCGAATCGTGTTGATGCCGGTGGTGCCGGATTGCATCTGGCACTGGCTCCAGTGGATGCCGGGCTCGTAGTCCACAAACAAACGCGCCAGATGCAAGCCGCTCTGGCGCCAGGGCAGCTCCAAGTGGTGGCTGGCCACCGACATCAGCATCGCCCGCATCCGGAAATTGATCCAGCCGGTGGCAATCAACGAGCGCATGCAGGCATCCACAAATGGCAATCCCGTGCGCCCCTCGGCCCAGGCCGCTAATCGCTCAGCATCGGTGTCCGCAGTCACGGCCGTGAGGGGATGGAGCTCGCGGAATTCCAGATTCGGCTGGCTTTCCAGCTTCTGGATGAAGTGGCAATGCCAGTGCAACCGCCCATCAAAACCCCGCAGCGCCCTTAACCAGTCGCCCCGCTGGCCCTCGGGCAGCATCTTGATTTGTTCCCGGCGCAGGCGGCCGCGCTGCACCACCTCCCGCATCGACAGGGTGCCCCAGGTCAGGTGGGGCGACAATCGCGAACAACTGGCCACGGCGCTGTTGGGGCTGGAGAGTTCGCGGTGATAGCGGGCTCCCCGCGCCATCAAAAAACTCTCCAGCACGGCCAGACCCTCCTGGCGCCCGCCCCGCTGGCGGCCCGGACAGGGGTCTGCGGCCAAGCCCAGGTCGGCGGCGGTGGGGATGGGGCCGGGATCCAGGCCCGGCAGGGGCGTCAGGGCCTGGGGGGGCGGCGCGATTGGCTCGGCCATGCGTACCTCCCAGCGTCGCGCCCAGCCCTGGCGGCTGCCCAGCCGGCGGATAACACCGAACTGCGGGATCTCCATCCAATTGATGCCGTGCTGGCGGGCCCATTGGGCCACCCGCAGGTCGCGGGCGTAGGTCCAGCCGTTGCCCGTTTCCTCGTGGCTCCACAGCCCGGCGATGCCGAAGTGGCGGCGGGCCCGCTCCAGCACCTGCTCCACCGCTCCCACTCGCACCACCAGGGGCTGGCCCAATTGGGCCAGTTCCATCCGCAACTCCGCCAGGCCCTCAGCGCAGAACTCCCACTGGCGGGCCGAGGCATCCGGCTGTTGCCACAGTTCCGGCTCCACCACCACCAATGGCAGTACCGGCCCCTGCTGGCAGGCCTGCAGCAGGGGCCGGTGATCCACCAGCCGCAGATCCCGCTTGAACCAGACGATCTGCAGCGGATCCATGGCGGCAGATTAAAAGAAAACTTTGCAACTCTTTACAGCCCCCGGATGTCGATCGGTGAGGGGTGCTAGACCCCAGGGCGTCCTTTTGACGTTGTTGGTCATGACCTGGTTGACCTTCGCCTCGACCACCGCTCCCGGTGGCATCCCCGTTGTGCTGCCGGCTCTGGGAGTCGCCGGCATTCTGTTCTCCATATTCTTCCTGACCCAGTTGTTCGCGTCGAAGACCTGAGTCGAAGACCTGAGTCGAAGACCTGAACAGTCGCCAGCACCCCCCTTGACCGCCGCGGCCGGCCCCCCAGCATGGGCCCAGGTGTCGGCCCCCATGAGAATCCTCGGTATTGATCCCGGCCTGGCCCGGGTGGGCTACGGCGTCATCGAATTCGAAGAGCGGCGGCGGGGTGTCACCGGCAGTCAGCGCCTGCTCGATTGCGGCATGATCCGCACCGATCCCGGCCAGGGCGAAGGCCAGCGCATGGTCGAAATTGCCAACGACCTGCGCCAACTGATCCGCGCCTGGAAGCCCCAGCTGGCGGCAGTCGAAAAATTCTTTTTTTATCGCTCCAGCAACACCATCGCCGTGGTCCAGGCCCGGGGGGTGGTGATGATGACCCTGGCCCGTTTTGCCATCCCGGTGGTCGAATACCCGCCGATGCAGATCAAGCTGGCGGTGGCCGGCCACGGCCATGCCCCCAAGGATGAAGTGCTGGCCGCCGTGATGCGCGAACTCGACCTCGACACCCCGCCCCGCCCCGATGACGCCGCCGATGCCTTGGCGGTAGCCCTCACCGGCTGGTTCCAGCGCTGAGGCGTTCCACTCCCCAATGCAGCCGTTGCCGCCCCCACTCCCGGCCGGAGCGTCCAAAGACTCCCTGCGGCGCCACTACCGCCAGTTGCGGCGCCAGAGCCTGCCACTAGTTGAGGCGGCCCTGCTGGAGGTGCTGGCCACTGCCCTGCCGCAGGCCCTGGCGGCAGCTGACGCCCAGGCCGAAGACCTGGTGGCCACTGCCCAGGCCGAACCCCAAGCAGCCCCCAGCCGCCTCGGCCTCTACTGGCCCGTGGGCCACGAACCAGATTGGCGGCCCCTGCTGGAGCGCTGGCCCGAGGCCCTGCGCCAGCGCCTGGCCCTGCCCGTGGTCCGTTGCGAGGACGGGGTGGGGCGGCTCACCTATGGGGCCTGGCACCCCGCCGATCCCCTGCGCGCCGATGGCTGCGGCATCCCGGCCCCCGTGGCCGCAGCGCCCCTTGAGGCCCATGAGCTGGCCCTGCTGCTGGTGCCAGCCCTGGCCATGGACCAGCGCGGCATTCGGCTGGGATCGGGCGGCGGCTGGTACGACCGGCTGCGGGCCGACCCGGCCTGGCGTCAGGTGCCCGCCCTGGCGGTCCTGCCCGCCGCCTGCGTTGCACCGTCCTTGCCCGCCGATCCCTGGGATGTGCCCTTCACGGGCTGGCTGGATGAAAGCGGCGGATCAACCAAGGTTTCAGGGTTTAACTAAAGACCCCAGATCGCCCCGCTGGTCGCCGCCATTTGCCAAGATTCGGCCAGCGCTCATTGAATGGCCTTGGATTCCAACCCTTTGCAGCCCCAGGGCCGGCCATGCCGTCGCGATGCCTCCCAGCCCCCGGGCCTGCAACTGGCGGTGTCCTCCCTGACTGGCGAAGGCCGCCGCACCGCCTCCGAGCGGGTGCTGGCCGCCGAACTTAAAAATCGGGCCAGCAGCTGTGAGGCCCTCTCGATGATGGTCAGTTCCATCGCCCGGATGGTGCAAGCCGGCAGATCCAGCGATAACCGCTGGAAATCCACCTGAAAGCTGGCCATGGCCCCCGCCGGTTACCCCCAGCTCCGCCCCTGGCGCGGCGCCCCAGTGCTGCTGGCCAGCGCCGCCCTGCTGGCCTGCGCCCATCCCCAAGCGGCTTCCGCCCACGCCATCCAATCCACCCTTGAAACCCTGGGTTCCCTCAGCCGGGCATACACGGGTTCCAGCACGGGCGCAGGCACCGACGCAGCAGGCACGGGCGCAGCAGGCCCCAGCTTTGCTTTGGCCAGCAGCTTTTCCACGGGAGCGCCGGTGGCCGATGCCACCGTCAAGCTGGTGCCCCCTGGTGGCACCCCCATTGCCCTGGGCCGCACCGACGCCCGCGGCCAGCTCAATTTCCAATTGCCCGCCGGGGCCGGCACCGATTGGGAGATCCAAGTGGATGGGGGCCCCGGCCACCGCGACTACCTCGAACTGCCCAACGGCGCCGTCAGGCCTGCCGCCACTACCTTTAAGGTGCAGCCCCAAGACTCCCCCAATCCCCCCAACCGCCTGCTGCCCCCCTTGCTAGGCCTGGGCCTAGTAGGCGCCCTGGCGGGACTGTGGGTAGTGCGAACCCCCCAGAGCTGAATCCCTGAGCGAACCCGATGCGCCCCGTGCGAATCCCATGAGTAGCGGCAGCCCAGCCCTCGATCGCTTGGTGGAACGGCTGGGCAGCACCTCGGACCCCAAGCGCCGCTACGAATACGTGCTGTGGTTGGCCAAAAAGCTCGAACCCCTGCCCGATGAATTGCGCCAGGACCATTACAAGGTCAAGGGCTGCGTCTCCCAGGTGTACGTGGTCGGCACGCTCCAGGACGGCACCCTGCATTGGCGCGGTGATTCCGATGCCGCCATCACCAAGGGTCTGCTGGCCCTGCTTATCGAAGGCTTGGAGGGTCTGACCCCCCAGCAGGCGGCGGCCCTCGACCCAGCGATCCTGGCCGACACAGGGCTGCAGGCCAGCCTCACCCCCTCGCGGGCCAATGGCTTCCTCAACATCCTGCGGGCCATGCAGGCCCAGGCTGTGCGTTTGGCCGCCCCAGCCGAAGCATGAATTTCTAGGATGGGATGTTTGTGACACGGCGGCCCATGGCCATTGGCATCGGCTTGCTTGGTCTTGGCACGGTGGGCGCGGGGGTGGCCGCCATCCTTGCCAGCCCAGAAGGGCGCCATCCCCTGGTGGGCCAACTGGCCCTGCGCCGCGTGGCGGTGCGCGATCCGGGCCGGGCCCGGGCCGTCAGCCTCGATCCCACCCTGCTGGTCACCGAC
>JBIIRU010000176.1:0-5768 GCA_044341355.1 Cyanobium sp.
ACGTGATGGCGTTTCTGGTGGAGGCGTGGGAAGCCCACAAGAATGGTCTGCCCGCACCCAGCCTGCTCCCCCAGCGCGACTGAGCTGTCCAAGCGTTCAAAGCGGCAGTCCGTGGGAGGCGGGTAACAACCGCGTGGTCATGGATCCGTTGGGGCCTGTGGTGCTCAGATGCTGATGCCCCCCTGAACGCTTACAGAATAACTCTGTAATTAATTGTAATAGACATTTGCCTCAGCAAACTGCAAGATTCAGCGGGCGGGGCCAGATATATCTTACAATCATCTGGAGCTACTGCCCGCTGCTGACTTGAACGTTGATCTACTTCAATGGCATTGTTTGAGCTTCCTGCGATCTAACCAGATCTAAACTCGCCAATTAGTTGATCATCATCATGGGTAACAAGCGCCTTAGGGACCCAGACTCAGCCAGGCTCGCTGTACGCCAGGACATCAAGATCCCTGCGATGCCCCCACTTCCTCGGGCTGGCGCTAAACCTGCAAGAGATCTCGGCGGGCTGAGGAGGCACTTCAGGGCTGCGATGGCCCTAGCTCCCTGCCGATGCGCTTCAGGCTGGGGATCCCATCAACGGCCAGCACGGCCTGCTCCAACCGCCGTTTTTCGCTGTTGCCCAATTCGGCCAAGTCACCATCGGCGAAGTACACCAGAGCCTTGAGGAACTCACGGATCGGAAACCCTGAGCCATACAGCGGCTGCGCCGCCGCCAGCCCATCGCTCAGCGCCAAGCCGGAGTTCAACAGGGTGGCCACATCCAGATAGTCCTGTCGTTCCGCCCCCTGCAGCAACACCTTGAGCTTGGTCGCCAGCAGATCGGGCGGGGAGGCCACCAGCGCCACCTGATCATGGGTGTAATCCGGATCGGCCACGCGGCCGATCGTCAGGCCACCGAAGAACGACACCTTCACGCCGGTATGCACCTGGTCGCCAGAGGTAAGCAGCGTGAGGGTTTCGGGTTGATCCTGCAGCACCAGGGCCGCGTTCACCCAGGGCAGCGCAGGGCGATGGCGGTACCGCCATAGAGTACAAAGCCAACTCCGGCCAGGCCTGCCAGCGAGGGCCAGAGCTGCTGCTGCCGCTCACTCAGGATTTCAAGGTGGGGGGTTAGGAGGCTCAAGCGGCAGGGTGATCACCACCATCACGAACCCCGAAGTGGCGCCGAGGCAGCGGTGGAACGGCGCCTGAGCGGGCCAGGCCGAGTTTCTGTTGCCAATAGTTCCAGGAGCGGGGTGAGAACCAGCCCGCCTCGGCCCGTTGCAGCACCTGGGCCAGGCGCCGGTCGCCGAGCACCTGGCGCAGCCTCTGGCCAGCCTCGAACGTGCCGAGATCAAGCACCTGGGCGATCACCCGATCGGGGTTGCGCAGCGAATCCTCCGCCGGTTGCCACCAGATCAGCTGCGCAGCCAGGGGCCTGAGCAGGTCGTCCAGCTCGGCCGGGCTGGGGGGAACGGGCGGATTGAGCATCGGCAAGGCAGTCTTGCCGCGACGACAACAGCAACGATAGGGCCGCTGCCAGGGCTCATTCCTGCTCGCCATAGAGCTGGCGAAAAGTTGGTGGTCGCTGGCCCCATCGGCTGACGGGCAAGGGGGTTGACGCAGCCGGCGGAGACGTGGAGGCGGGCTGATGGGGCCAGGGCCAGCGACTGGGATGCAACTTATAATTATAATTGCTTTAACCTTTCAGGACTACGGAAGGAGAGGGAAAACGAACAAAGATGCGAATGAACAATGCACGAAATAGCGACAACTGCTGGGCTAATTGATAGCCAGCGGTGAGCCAGGGCTGACCGCTGGCTGGTGGTTCAAATGCCCAACTGGCATAGCCAGTGGCACAATGCCTATGTAGGGGCACTTTCCGTTTCCTGCGCCGCTGGGCATGCCACAGCCTTGGGCCAGCCCCAGCCCCCCGGCCCGGACGGCGGCTAGCACGGCCTTTAGCCTAGAAACCCTGCACTAGCCGGGCCCATGCTCGCTCCGCCCCGCCCTCTGGAGATTCCGTCCGGCCAGCAAAGGGGCGCCGGACTGCCGGAGTCGCTCCATCTGCCCGCCTCGCTCTGCGTTGGCCTGCGCTTCAGTCCCGAGCAATTTGCTGAGCTGTGCGTGGCCAATCCCGAGGCGGTGCTGGAGCTGGCCGCCGATGGTTCCCTGATCCTGATGACCCCCACTGGCAGCGAAACTGGAGGCCGCAATGGCTCACTGCTTGTCGAGCTTGGCCTGTCGCTGCGGGCCAGCGGCCTGCCCCTGAAGCTCTTCGATAGCTCTTCCGGCTTCCGCCTGCCGGATAACTCCGTACTCAGCCCCGATGCCTCCCTGGTGGCCCTCGATCGCTGGCAGGCCCTCAGCGACGCCGAGCGCCGCGGTTTTGCTCCCATCTGCCCCGATCTCGTAGTCGAACTCGCAAGCCCCAGCGACGAAGGCCCCCGCGGCCTCACCGCCCTGCGCCACAAAATGGCCGCCTACCAGCGCAACGGCGCCCGCCTCGGCTGGCTGTTGATTCTGGCAGAGCGGGCGGTAGAGGTGTGGGAACCGTTGGCGGATCCGCCGGCCCAGCCCCGGCGGCTGGAGGCGGCCACCCACCTCGATGCAGCTCCCCACTTCCCCGGCCTGGCGGTGAATTTGGAGGAGATCTGGGCGGGCTGATCCTCACCAGCTTTCAGAGCTGGTAAGGATGCAGCACCCCGCCCAACGTGAGCGGGAAATCGCGGCTGTTGCGGGTGGCGAGGTTGAGATCGGCAAGCGGGGAAAGGTGTCCAGCCAGGCCCTCACACGGTCGCTTTCACCCCCGCGGCAGCCCACCAGCACCTCGATCCAGCTGATCACGCTGATGGCCGGGTTGAGGGATTTGGTCATGGAGGTCTGGCCCGTTCAGCACGCCAAGGCGCGCTTCAGTGAGCTGCTCGATGCCTGCCAGCGAGAGGGGCCGCAGGTGGTGTCTCGTCGTGGCATCGAAACGGCTGTGCTGGTGCCGATTGAGGAATGGCGCAGGGTCCAGGCCCGTTCGCGGCCCTCCCTCAAGGCGTTGCTGCTGACAGCGGAGCCCCGCATTGAAGCCCTGGCAGCAGAGCGCTGCAGGGCGCGGCGACGGGCCGTTGCTCAGTTGGGAGGCAAGGGTGTATCTGCTTGACACCAACGTCATCTCCGAGCTGCGCAAGCCCAGGCGCCATGGCGCCGTGCTCGCCTGGCTCCAAGCCGTCGACAACGCCAATCTGCAGCTCGCCTCGGTGAGCCTGGGCGAAATCCAGGCCGGCATTGAAATCACGCGGGAACAGAGCGCAGCGCCGGCATCTGGCCCAGGCCGATCAGGTCCCAGCCTGGAGGCCACCGGCGCCCAGCCAACCCAAGCCCATCCGCGACCAGCCACTCCGTCCCTGCCCCCAGATCCACTGAGACCAGCGATCCGGCGCTCCTCGGCTGCTCAGCGCTGCCACAGCCAGCGGCTGTCCCGCTGCAGGGCGGCGGCCATCGCTGAGCCGCTGGCCAGCAGCTCGGCGTGTTCGCTGGGGGTGAGCACCAGGGCATCGCAGCTGAGCGGCAGCTCCGCCAGGGGCCAGGCCAGCAGTCGCTGGTACTGCGGGCCGCTGCTGCCGGCATCGATCAGCAGCAGATCGAGATCGCTGCCGACCCCAGCGTCACCTCGCCCGTAGCTGCCGAACAGGCCCACCCGCTCCAGGCCCGGATGGTCCGCCGCCACCTGGATCGCCCACAGGCGCACCTGGTTGACCACCTGCTCCGGCTCCGGCCAGCGCAGCAGCGATTGCGTCAACGATCGAACGGGCATGACGAAGGGCGTCCTCGCTCTGCAGCCGGCCGAAATGGTCGGTCGGGGCACCGTCGGGCAGGCTATCGGGGTAGCGCGTCGGGATGTACAGCGCATCCAGGATGCGCAAGCGGTCCTCCAGATCGCTGACGCAGGCCGCCAGGGCGACGGAGACGGCCGGTGGCAGATCGCGCCACGAACGCCCGAGGCCGTGGCCCCACGCCTGTTGGCCATGGGCGAGGTGCAAACCCTATCAGGGCCTTCTCCACCGCTTGGTGGCAGGCGAAGCAAGCCCATTCATGGTGGCCGGCGGCGGCGCTGACGCCGGCCAGCTCTAAATCGGCCTGAGCCTGATGCAGCCAGTCGGCGGAACGATTCATGGCGCCATTGTGGCGGCCACCCATGCAAAGGTCACTGGCGGCCGATGGGGCCATCCCAACGCCTGCCGGAGCGGTTCCACGTCGATCCCGTCGATCGCATTCATAAGGCCCAGCTTGACCACGATGTGGTTACTCGAGGCAAGCATCGGCTCGCGTCATCAGCCTGGCCCGCGCAGATGCTGCCAGCAAGCCCTTGGATTGAGCAGTGGCAGAGCCAGGGGCGTCATAAGGCAGGCCAGGACGCCTTGATCGCCGGTCACAAACAAGTCCGCCTGGGCAAGCACGGCGCTGGCCAGCACCTCGGTTATCCAGCCAGCGGCCTCGCCGCAGGGCAGGGCCTGGCGGCGTAACCGCTCAAAGCGCATCAGCTGCAGCTGCCGGCTTGGGCCTGCTCAGACGCGGCTGTAATGGGCGCAGCGTTCGCAGGGGCCTTCCGGCAGCACGGCGCAGCGCAGCAGGGGGGTGCGGGCGTTGTAGGTGCAACTGGGGTCGCCGATCACCCAACCCCCTTGCCACCAGCGGGCGTCGGTGGGTTGGCGCTGGGTCTTCACCTGCAGGGCCAGGGAGGCCAGTTCATAAATTCCGTTGCGCAGTCGGTAGCGGTGGCGGCGCTGCAGCACCAGAAAGCTGCGGTCGCCCAGTACCAACCAGCGGCCCGGGTGGGGGATGTCGGCCAGCGCCTCAACCTCGATCTGCTCAAGCAAGCGGTCGTTGTCGATCTGGCGAATTTCGACCTTCATTGCTCACGACTCAGGGTCGCTGGCCGCAACCGCTTCGGGCAGGCGGCTGGAGAAACCCCAGGCGAACAGGGCGCCCACGGCCACCAGCAGGCTCCACTCCGGCAACTCCACATCGGGATAGGCCAGGCGCAACAGCAGCCGCAGACCCACCAGGGCCACCGCCAGGTAACCGGCATTTTCTAGGTGGCGGTATACGTCCAGCCAGCGGATGAACAGTTCGGCGGTCAGCCGCAGGGCGATCACGCCAATCACGCCGCCGGCGATCACCAGGGGCAAGCGATCGGTGACGGCCACCGCCGCCGCCACGCTGTCTAAGGAGAAGGCCAGATCGGTGAAGGCCAGGGTGGCTACCACCGCCGTCAGGGAGGCCCCAGTCGCGCTGGCTTTGGCGGGCGGGGCTGATCCGGCCGTGGCGGCAAGGCCAGATTCCGCTCCTGGCGATTCCGCTCCTGGCGATTTCGCCCCTGGCGATGGAGAGGCCCGGGGGGCCAGCTTCGGGTCCAAATTGGCGCCCGGGGAGCCAGCCCCTGCGGTTTCGGCCATCTCGGCGGTGGCTTGGAACCCCAAGACCGCTTTTAAGGAGGGCAGTAATTGGCGCCCGGCCAGCCATAAGAGATAGAGGGCGGCCAGCAGTTGCAGGGGCCAGAAGGCCAGCACCCAGCGGGCCGCCACAATCAAAGCCAGCCGCAACACCAGGGCAAACAGCAAACCAAAATTAAGGGCCTGGCGCTGGCGGGCCGGATCGTGTAATTGGCGGGCGATGGCCGCCAGGGCAATGGCGTTATCGGCGGACAGCACGCATTCCAGGGCCACCAGCAGGGGCAGCAGCAGCACCATTTCGCCCCATTGATCCGCCCCCTCAATCAGGGGCGTCAG
>JBIIRU010000177.1:0-5766 GCA_044341355.1 Cyanobium sp.
AAAACCGACGGCCACCATCACGGTGACCCAAGCGGAGGCGATCATCGGGAAACTCAGGGCTAGCACTCCCAGCACAATCATCATGACTCCCTCGGCCTGGGTGAATCCCTTCAGCCGGCCTGCTTCCAGAGCCAGGCGATCAAGGGCCGTCGAGGTAAGCAAAGGATCGTTGTTCGGTGGCAAGGAGGCGCCGGAGGTCATGGCGAAATCAGAGATCAATGCAGAACGGTAGAAGCCTTGCGGGCCAGTGGTCCTTTTGGCTTCGCTTTGCAAAGGTTTGATCACAATAATCTTAAGGATTTCATCCACTTCACCCCTGGATGCCCCCCCCTCAGGTGATCACGGTTGGCCTAGCCATGCCAGTGCGCCCACGGATTTCAGCCAGGCCGTCAATGGCGCTGATCAGGTCGGCCAGGGCCAGTTGGGGATCCTGATTCAGGTCTCCACCGGGGGCGACATAACTTTCGAGATACACACGCAACGTCGCACCTTGGGTACCAGTGCCGGAAAGACGGAGGACCACCCTGCTGCCGTCATCCAGCAGCAGCCTCAGGCCCTGGCCGCCGCTCACAGATCTATCCACCGGATCGACATAGCTGAAATCATCGGCAGTGGCGATGGTTCGACCCGCCAGGCGCTGGCCCTGCAAGCTCGGTAGCTGGTTCCGCACCCTTCCATAAAGCCCTTCGGCCGCTTGGCTGGCGATGGCCTCGTAGTCGTGGCGTGAGTAGTAGTGGCGGCCAAAGGTATGCCAGTGGCCGGCCATCACTTCCGCCACGCTGCAGCCCCGCACAGCAAGAATCTGGAGCCAGAAGAGAACTGCCCACAGACCGTCTTTTTCGCGGATGTGATTGCTGCCCGTGCCGAAACTTTCTTCGCCGCAGAGGGTGATACGGCCCGCGTCCAGCAGGTTACCGAAGAATTTCCAACCCGTTGGCGTTTCAAAGCAGGCAATGGCCAGCTCCTTGGCCACCACGTCGACCGCCGCGCTGGTGGGCATGGAGCGGGCCACGCCGGCCAGTCCTCCGGAGTAACCCGGTGCCAGGGTGGCGTTTGCCGTCAGCACGGCCAGGCTGTCGCTGGGATTGACGAAGCAAGCCCTACCCAGAATCATATTGCGGTCCCCGTCGCCATCGCAGGCGGCGCCGAAGTCGTAGGACTTGCCATTAAGCAGCAAGTCTGCGAGTTCATGGGCGTAGGTGAGATTTGGATCGGGGTGACCGCCACCGAAATCCTCTAAAGGCACTCCATAGCGGACGGTGCCGGCGGGGGCCCCTAGCAATTCTTCGAAAACTCGGATCGCATAGGGGCCGGTGACGGCATGCATGGCATCAAAGGCCATACGGAAGTCGCTGCGCAGCAGCGCCGCGATGCGGTCAAAGTCGAACAGCTGCTGCATCAGTGCGACATAGTCTTCGACGCCATTAATGACTTCGACCTGCATAGGGCCCAGGTCATAGCTGCCGATCACATCCAGTCCCGGGGCTACCTCAGGGCTGATGCGGTAACTGTCCAGGCCCTGGGTGGCGAGATAGATGGCTTCGGTTAGGGATTCGGGCGCCGGGCCCCCATTGGCCCCGTTCACCTTGACGCCGAAGTCGCCCTCCGGACCTCCGGGGTTATGGCTAGCCGAAAGGATGATGCCGCCGATGGCGCCCCGTTGGCGGATCAGGTGGGAGGCGGCTGGGGTGGAGAGAATGCCTGCCTCGGTGGTCACCAATCGGGCCAAACCATGGGCGGCGGCCATGCGGACGATGGTGCCGATCGCCTCTTTGTTGCCGAAGCGTCCATCGCCCCCCAGCACCAGGGTGCCTCCGGCAACACCCGGCAGGACTCTCAACACCGCCTCGATGAAGCTTTCGAGGTAATGGGGGGTTTCGAACTGGCGGCTACTTTTGCGTAGGCCCGAGGTGCCAGGTTTCTGGTCGCTGAACGGCTGGCTGAGACCGACCCGGAGCACAGGGTTTTCGCTGGGGCTGTGGCTCATGGGGACCCGATCGGGGCGGCGATTGGCAGGAGCAAATTAACCCTGCACTCCAAAAAGGGGTCTGCGGGCCGAGCCAGGAAGTGGTCGACGTCGCCAAACCCCGCCAGTTGGGTAGCGGTCCTTCCGCGGGCCTGAGGTTTAGGCGACGAACTTAAGGTCTGGTGACCATGGGTCCTCCGATCACCATGCCTGGCTTGACTTGGCGGATTGCTTCTGTGAGTCGTCTTGGCTTTCCCTTGTTGGTTTTCCAGGCCTTCTTCCTGGCCACCTTCGCCCCTTTGGCCTTTTTGCCCGCCAAGGCGGCCATTCCTTATGCCCAGGCGGTGATTGAATCCCGAAAGGCGGCCCAAGCGGTGGTCGACCACGCCGGCGCCGAAACTTGCCTGCGCGGCAAACTCACCAAAGTGCTGTTGCGGCTTTCGGCAAGCTGTGAAGCGGCTGCACAACACAACGCCCTCTGCAAATTGGCGGATAAGGCGGTAGTGGTTACTCCGATGAGCCTGACGTTCATGGAGGAAACCGCCCACCAGCTCCTTGATCTGACAGCTTCCGAGCAGAACCTCAGTCTCATCAAGCCTTAGGCAGCAGTTCTTCAAGGAGCGGTTGGTTCAATCAGTCTCAAGCCACCGACACCCGGTCCCTGTTTTTCCTGCTTAGTGTCGCCTTTGGCTTTGGGCAGTTGACGGCAAAAAACTGTGACCTCGTTTGCGGCTGCGTCAATGGGGTCCCGTCGCTCAAAACTGTTGCTTGGCGCCACCACGGCTTTTTGGCGGATCTTCCAAAGCACGTCCTTGCAGCTGGCCGGTAGCCGGGGGTGATCCAGAAGAGGATCAGCCTGAAGTCGTGCCTGTTCGCAACTGCTGGCCGTGTTGTCACGCCCGCAGGCATAGGTGGTTAGTTGCAGGGTACGAAAGACCTCCGGCGGCGGGAAGGTTTCAGGGGGAGTGCCAGAGCGGACAGAGGCTGCCGTGAGTAGAACACCAAGCAGGCTGGCCGCTAACAGAGCCCCCTGGGTCAAGAGCTGGTTCAGGGGACGGGGAGGGACAGTGACACGCACCAGGGCCGATCCGGAAAGTCTCCATCATGGGACCCCTGGTCTTGATCCAAGAGGCAGACCTTGCCGGAGCTGGCGCTGGCGGCCCAACCAGATCTGGGTAATCAACGGGCGGAACAAGGTCGGTTGCGCCGCGAGAAGTTGGCGCAGCCAGCCTTGGCTGCGCAGGAGTTCGCCGCTGCTGGATTCGGCGGCCTGCAGGGCCTGGATGCGGCGCAGTTCGGGTTGCCGGCGGCGCTCGATCTCGGGTAATGCCGCGGCAAGCTTGAACCCCCCCCCTTGGCGCAGAGCGGGCACCAATTCTTCGGCAGCTACGATCGCATCCCGAAGGGCCATGTTGAGACCCTGGGCCCGCACAGGGCTGAGGGGATGGGCCCCATCTCCCAAAAGCAGGAAACCGTCTTGATGCCAGCGTTTTGCCAGACCCACTTGGATCGGCACCCGCAGCGGTCCCTTAAGGGCTGTGGTCGGAAGCTGCCGCAGCCAGGTAGCCAGGGGAGCCTCACAGGTCTGGGCCAGGCGCTCCAACCATTCCCCAGGTGTGAGATCGAGGTCATCTCCCGGTCGGCAAAGCCAGCCCAGGCGAAGGTTCTGGTTGGCGGCGGTTTCGAATAGGGCGAATCCATTCCCGGCCCCCAGCACGGTCAAGAAGGTGCCTCCCAGCCAGTCCCGAATCTCCGCCACAGCTTCTGCGGCCAACAGAAACCAGAGCACCTCGTGCTGGGGGGGAGCGAGCCGCAGGGGTAATTCCGCCTGCCTACGCAGCATCGAGGCCCGGCCATCGCAGGCCACCACTAGGTCGGCGGCCAGGCTGTCGCCATCGGCCAAGGTCACCCCACCAATCCGTGATCCTTGCCGCCGGAGTCCCGTGACCCGGACTCCTTGGCATCGCTTAAAGCAAGGGGTTTCGCTGGCCTGCTCCAAAAGGGTGGCTAGTAGTTCTTCCTGACCTACCAAGGTGCAGGCGGGTCCAGGACCTAAGGGTTCCGGCACCTCCAATAGGCGGTGCCCTTCCACCAGCACCCGCCATCCTTTGAGGCTCCGTTGGGGCACCGCAGCAGGCAGGGATGGCAAGCCCAGGCGATCCAAGGCTTCAAAGCCGCTGGGCATAAGGGCCTCCCCCCGGAATGGGGAAGACAGGCGGGGCTCCGCCTCCACCAAGGTGACTTCGATGCCGGCACGAGCCAACAGCAGGCTGATGGCACAGCCAGCGGGACCGGCCCCAACCACTAAAACAGTGGCTGGGGCTTGAGGGGTGCTCAGGTGCCGGACCCGATGGTCGGCCCGGCCAATTCTTGAGGCCTGGCACTATTGACCCCCAACAGGTTGTCTTTTTTCTGCAGCAGATAATCCATGAGTTCTTGTTGCAGGGTCAGCAACTCGGTGGTGCAGCCACGAAAAGCGGCGCGATGGCGGATGTCATCGTGACGGGTGCGCAGATCCCGCAGCATCAGATTGATGGCGTCGAGGTGGGGCGAATCGATTCTGTTGTCGCCCTGGGCCAGGGAAACAGGGTCCATCGAACTACGGTCAAACTTGTGCCTTAATGCTAGAGGGCACGGGATCTTCCAGCCTGACTGCCTGCGATTCTGTTATTGAATCCAGCGATGGGGCCTGTTGCGAGGGTGGTTGGTCAGTGGCTCGGCCGCTGCCGCAGGCTCGCCGAGCCCGCTCCCTGCCGCGCCGCAGCCGGGCGGTTTCACCCAGTTCGGCCCCCCGCCAGAGGCGGTCCATCTCGGCCCCAAAGTGGCGAGCCAGCATTGGGGAATCAATCAAAAGAAGGGTCTCGTCGTTCTGGTGGGCTGCCGAGGGACTCCAGTTGAAGCTGCCGGTGATCACCTTCTCGCCATCGAGTACTGCGAACTTGTGATGGAGTTTGTCTCCACGGGCCAGCCTTGGTGTGCCTACCCCCTGCAAGGGCTGGCTCCAGATCCGGTTGCCCGCCTCCAGCCGGCAGCGGCGATCGGGCAGAGCTATGCCCATCAAATCCAGGACTTCACTGAAGGAGCGATTGGCGAAGCCGGGATCCGCGAGCAACCGGATGGGTACGCCGCGGGCGTGTAGCTGGGCCAGCTCATCGGCGAGATTCTGGGCCGAAAAGACAAACAGGTTCATGTCCAGGCGTGATCGCACGCCCCGCAATTGGGTGGCCAACCATTGCAGTCCGTTGTCGGGATCGCTGCGGCGATGGGGGGCGAAGAGCACCTGCACGCTGGTGTTACCTACGCGCACCTGTTGGGGTACCGTCCCTTTCTTGTTTAGGCCAAAAAGGCTGTCGAGATCCCCGCCTGGGCCGTCCCCCCAGAGTTCACCGAATTGGGCGGCAAAGAGGCCTGCCAGTTCCGTGCTTTCGAAGCGCAGCAAATGGTTGACGTTGCCCCGGGTCCTGGGGTCACCGGCATCGCCATGGATGCAGGAGGCTGTGAAATTGGCGGAGCCTGTGACCACGACGCGGCGATCGGCCACCAGAAATTTGTGATGCATCAGGCCACTGCCGCTGCTGCCATCGGCTGTGTCATCGATCATGGGCACCCCTGCTTGCTTCAGCAGCAGCACCGCGTCAAGGCTGCCAAGGGCCTTTAGTTGGGCCTGGCGGAGGCGTTGGTGCGGCGAGAGATCGACGGAATGTTGTTGGCTCCAGGGAGTGCTGTAGTTGTTATCGAGCACCACCTTCACCCTGACTCCTTGGCGGTGGCGCTGCACCAGGGCTTCGGCGATGGAGGGC
>JBIIRU010000016.1:0-17395 GCA_044341355.1 Cyanobium sp.
AATTCAAGGGGCGCTCGGCGGTGGCGGCGCTGCCATCGTCGTGGCGCAGGGGCTTGAGGGCCGCCTGGAAATCGGCACTGAGACCGACGCGCACCAGAAATTCCTGGATGTCTGCCACCTGGCCGGCGAAGGCGGCCCCCCGTTGCATCCAGGCGGGTTCTTCAGCCAGCAGGCTGTCGTAGTGCTTGAGGGTGTGGCCACAGCCGGAGGCCGCCACCAGGACGGCATCGAGGGGTTCGGGGCCCGCCGCTCGGCCCTCCCCCACTACAAGGTCAAAACTATCGATGAGCGCCGTGGCCAGCTCCCGGGTCTGGGCCAGTTCGCCTTGGTGGTGGGTGACGGCGCCGCAACATCCCTGCTGCGGCGGAATCACCACCTCAATGCCGTTGGCGCTCAGCACGTTGATGGCGGCGCTGTTGACGGCGGGATCAAAGAGGCGCTGCACACAGCCCAGCACCAGACCCACGCGATAACGGCGTGGACCCCGGGCCGGCACCACTACGGGCCAGCGATCCCGGAAGGCCTCAGGGGCCAGCGGCGGCAACAGCCGCTCCATCGCCTCCAGTTGGGGCCCCAGCAGACCCGTCAAGCCCCGGCGGCGGGCGAAGGCCTGCAGGGGGGTGCCGGCGTAGGCCCGCAGGGGGGTGAGCAGGGCCCGCAGCCGCTTCGGGTAGGGCAACAGGGCAAATAGCAGCTTGCGAAAGGAGCGCTGGGCGGGGCTGCGCAGCTCCGGGGCATTCAGTTGGGGCCGGGTGGCTTCAATCAGTTGGTCGTAGCGGACGCCGGAGGGGCAGGCCGTCACGCAGGCTAAGCAGCCCAGGCAGGAGTCGAAATGGCTGGCCACCGTCGCATCCAGTTGCAGCTCACCGGCGGCGATCGCCTTGAGGGCATGGATGCGGCCGCGGGGTGAATCCATCTCCGTGGCCAGTACCCGATAGCTGGCGCAGGTCGGTAGGCAGAAGCCGCAGTGCACACAGGCGTCGGTGGCGCTGAAGGCGGCGCTGGACAGGGTGCCGTTGGGGGAGGGGGCGCTGCTGCCGGGAGTGGTGCTGCTGGAGGGGGGGGCGCTGGCCGCTGCGGGAAGGGTGGTCATGGTGGTCAGTTTGACTCCCTCGGGGGCGTCAGGGGTTTTCAGGCCACGGCCCGGGCTTGGACCTGGCCCAGAAAGGTGGCGGCCAGGCGCAGGTGGATGTTGACGCAGGGCACCATGTCGAGATAGCGGAACAGGCCGCAACGTCCAATGAAGGTCTTGTTGGGTTCGGTCGCCGCCAGGGCTTCGTATTGCTCGTAGAGGGCCAGGGTTTGGCGGTTGCGCACCGGGTAGTAGCACTCGTTGTTGTTGTCGGCGGCGTCGCAGGGAATTTCCCGCGTGACGGTGTGCCGGCCATCCTGGCGACGGCCGGAATTGGGGATCAGGTCCCACTGGGTGCAACGGGTGTGGATGCCGGTGTCGGTGTAGTTGATCACCGTTGCCGGCTGGTCGGCACTGACGCTGCTGGTTTCAAAGCGGATCGAGCGATAGGGCAGGCGACCGAAACGGAAGCCGAAGTATTCATCGATGGGCAGGCTCAAGAAGGTATGGGAAACGTCGGCCTCCAGTTCGGGTCTGTAGGCCTGCCCCAGGCTCACCGAGATCAGGGGGTGGTCGAGAATGCGTTCAAACATTGCCGTGAAACCATCCGTGGGCATCGCCTGGAAGGAATCGGTGAAGTAGCGATCGTCCCGGTTCCAGCGCACCGGCAGACGGGCCCCAACGGCGGCTTCGAGTTCGGTGGGGGGGACCCCCCACATCTTGCGGGTGTAGGGGCGAAAGAAGATGTCGGCGAGGCGCGGCCCCACATTGGCCAGGAAAAACTCGTCGGTGTTGTTGGGAGTGCCGCCGGCCACGACCTCGCTGGCCAGCAGCTCCTTGGCCGCGGCCTCGGTGGCGAGTTCCACGCCGAAGACATCTTCGAGGGTGGTGCGATTCACCGGCAGGGGGGTGGTGCGTCCATCGGCCAAGACCGCCCGCACCCGATGCTCATAGGGCACCCATTCGGTGAAGCGACTCAACCAGCGGATCGCCACCGAATCGGCCTCGCCATGAAGCAAGTGGGGGCCATAAACGTGGAGGCGTTCGCCGTGGTCGTTGACGGCATCAAAGGCATTGCCAGCGATGTGGGGCCGCCGGTCGATCACGCGGACGCTGTGGCCCGCCTCGGCCAGCTCGCGGGCCACGACGGCGCCAGCAAAGCCAGCACCGACCACGAGCACAGCAGATGACATTCTCAAGGAGGGCAACGGCGGCAGCATATCGGCAGTGGCCGGATTTCTCGGCTCAAAGCCACCAAGGCCTACTGACGGCAGCGCTGCGCCCGCCGCCGCTCAGCCGCTTTTTTTGGTTCGGCTGGTGCTGCCAGCGGCGTTGCGGCGTGCCTTGGTCGGTTTCGCGGGGCTTTCGCCATCAGGCTTGGAGCCCCAGTCGGGTGGCAGGCAGGCCACCCTGAAGCCCACGAAGCTGTCGCGGAAGATCGGCGCAATGCCGCCGCGCGAGGCCGATCGGCATTGCAGAGGGTCACTGCACCAGCAACCGCCACGAGCCAGGCGGTCTTCTTGCTTGGGATTGCCCCGCAGGTTGGGGTCCGGATCTTCCCAGGCCCGGCCATCCGGGGGATTGCCCAGGGGCATGGGGTGCCAGCGGTCGAGGCACCACTCCCAAAGCTGGCCATGCATTTCGGCGAGGCCCCAGGGATTCACCAGCCCCAGTTCCCCGACGGCGACAGGCGTCTGGCGGAACACCCCAAGGACGCCCTCTCCGTAGGCGTAGCTGCCGTCGTAGTTGGCCCAGCTGGAATCGATGGTGTCACCCCAATGGAAGGGTGTGCTGGTTCCGGCTCTGCAGGCCGCCTCCCAGCAGCTCTCGCTGGGCAGGCTGAGCTGGGGGGAGGTGTCACCAAGTTCGCCCAGCAACCAGCGGTTTAGTCGCCGGATCCAAGCCTGACAATCGTTCCAGCTGACGGAATCCACGGGCAAGGAACCTGGCTGGGCAAAGCGGGGCCAGAGTTCCTGGGCCATGGCGGCGGAGGGGGTTGGGTTGAGTTCTGGTTCGGAACCCTCCGGTTCGAGGCGGGCAACGGCCGCCCATTGCTGGTGGGTGATGGGATGGCGGCCCATACCAAAGGCTGCCAACGCAACGCTGCGCAAGGCTTCGACATCGCAGCCGGCGCATTCGGGGAAGGCTCCGTAGTCGTCATGGCCCGCTTCGCTGACCGGGGAACCGAGTTGGTATGTGCCGCCGGGAATTTCCACCAGCTCAAGGTTTTGGCCTTCGGGCAGGGGAAGACGCCAGACCTTCACTTTCACAATGGCTGTGGTGACGGCCCCATTGCCCTGGGTCAGGGTGACCATGGGCACCGGGAGGCCTGCGGCACGGCCCCAAACCGGAAGCTGGCTGGCAGCCCGCAGCGATGAAGCCCTGCTGGCCCCCTGGGCCAGGGGCAACAGGGCCTCGATCGTTTCGCGCTTGCTTTCTTTTTGGAGCGCCGCTTGCTCCATCAGGTCGATGAGGGTTGCTTCGATTTCATGGGCCCTGGTGTTGGCGGCATCCAGCAGGCCCAGGGCCTCAGAGGCGGCTCGCCTGATTCCTGGCTGGGCGGCAACGTCCTTGACCACCCTGAGCAGGGCTTCGACCGCCGGTGGGGTACCGAGCATGCCCAGCAGGGTGGCCGCATCTTGGCGCTCCGTTTGCGGCAACTCCTGGTTGTCAACCATCTGGGCCAGGCGTGTGCTGGCCACCAGCTGGACTGCCCGCCGACTGCTGGGGGGTGTATTTGGTGCCGCCATGGCGGCCAGCTTCCTGATGGCGTCATGCCGCTCGCTGTCCACGGGAACAGAGAGTTCCCACATCCATTTGTGGGCCCGTTGTTCTTCGAGGCGGGTGCGTTCTTCTTCCGGATCCAGATCGGCGATGGGGCCCAGCCGATCGGGGAGTTCCTGGGGAATCAGGCCAGCCCTTTCATTTGGTTTGAGACGATCGTTGCAGGCATCACGAAGGGCAAGGACAAAGCCCCGCATGCCTTCTTTTTCTCTGCTGGAGCGCCGCTCCAGATCCTGCAGAAAGGGAAGCCAATCTTGCCCTGATTCGAAGAGGTCCCGTTGGCGCATGGCCGCCAAGTATTCGGACAGAGGATCCAGGAGAAAACACAACTGATCTAGATCGGCACCTGGATTTTGCAGTAATCTCTGCTCCAGCAGATAGTTAATCAGGGTTTGGCGTTGGCGCCGACTGGCCAGGCCCATGCCATCGGGCGGGGCAGCGCTGAGGGCTTGGTCGGCCCAATCACCGGAAAAGGCCAGCGGTTGATAAAGCGGCCGACCTTCAGGCCCTTGCTTGTGACTTGCAAGCGCGAGGATCTGGAGGCTCTTTTGCACCACTGTAGGCGTGATTTCCAAGCCGGCTCGAAGTCGCTGGCTGGCGTCAATGTTGCGATCGAGTCGGTTGACATAGCCCAACATCAGTTCGGGTACTGAGCCCGCCAATAATCCATGGCCCTGCTCCCGTTTGGCGATCACGTCGTCGATAAACATTTGTGCCAGCATCACGGAGATCGGCTTGTCGGCGACGATGCGGCGCAGTTGATTCTGGGCTGGCACGAGTTCGTTGTCATTAAGGAGATCGTCGAGTCCCAGATTGGTGAGGTATTCGAGGAAAAATGATTGCAAACGGTCTATGGCAATTTGCAAAGGTATGATTTGGGTGATGGGTCTTTCGCTGAAACCCTCCAAGCCGCTACGACGGGTGGTGAGAATCAGCAGGCCCGCTGGCATGGTTTCTCGCACCCGTTGGCGAGCAACTTCTGGGAGTTCCGAGAAATGATCCACAATCGGCAGCACCCGCTTGAGACGCAGCAGGGCTGCCACCAGCTCCGGTTCGAGCTGGGCGCTGCCAATGCTTTGCTCCAGGAAAATGCGAACCCGTTCACTCACGGTTTCATCTTCTGCCAAGCCACGGTCGATCAAAACGGGCAGCCGTTTGATCCCCCCCAGCAGGCCGTCGAGGGCCCAGAAAGCGATGCGAACGGCCAGGCTGGTTTTGCCCGAGCCGCCCTCGGCCGCGATCAGGATCAAGTGGGCATCCGAGCCCGCAACAGTGTGCTGGAGGTCGGCGGGTTCGAGCAGGAGTTGCTTGGGTTTCTCGCCGGGCCCCACCAGGCGCAGGTTCAGGGGCACATGGATCCGGCGTTCGGCCACGACGGGCAGTTTGGCGAAGGCGGCGGCTAGGGGCTCGAAATTGGCTTCCAGCCAGGCATCGACTTGGGCGGGCCCATAACTGGGAGCTGGGGGTGCCTGCTGCTGACCCTGGCGGGGGGGTGGATTGGCGGCGAGCCGGACGATGGCCTGCTCGAACAGTTCCGGACCGGTCGCGCCGCCGCCGGGTTCGTCGACGCAGAGCATCGGGGTGCAGTGGCTGCCAACCCTGGCCTTGAAGCGATCGAGGGCCTGCTGGGCCTCGGGATCGCGCTCAAAGGCGTTCTTGAGATCACTGGTGAATTCGAGGAAAAAGGCCCTGATTGGCTTGCCGGCTTCCAGGGCGGCCTCAAACTCCAGTTCGGTGATCGAGAGACCACTGCCGTCTTGGGCCAGGGAGCCATAGCGATAGGAAAGCAGCAGGATGTAGTGATCGGAGCTGCGGACGTCGTTTTGGCAGGTGGTGACGACAGGATCGCTGGAGCCGCTGTAGCTGTCTCTGTAGGCGTGGCCGGCCCGAGTGATCAGGTCCTTGACACGCTCCCTTTCTTTGACCAACCCCAGATAGGGGCTGGAAATGTAAAAGCTATGGCTTTCGTTTTGGTTTGGGGGTTTCCCCTTGCGCACGGCAGCCATGCCAATTAAAAACGGTAGTTCAATTTGGCGTAAAGGCCATTGCCAAGAAGCCAGTTGTTCCAGACGTCGGCATTATTTTCGGTTGAAAACTGTTTCGCCCAGCCGATTTCCGTAATCCAGTGTTGTCCCGCCAGCCAACGCACAAGCACACCTCCCGCACCCACGTTGTCGGAGAAACGGTCGTTGAAACCTTGACTTTGCAGCGTAGTGCTGACCCCGCCAACGCCGATGAACGGCACCAGTTGAAGCGCCTGGTTGCGTCGGCTCCAGAAGGTCCAGCCCAGTTCGGCGGTACCCAGCCAGCCATTGTCACCACTGATTAGCTGTCCGGGCAAGCCGCGCAATCCCACATCGGCACCGAGGCTGAAACGCATGGGATCCGTGAGCTTGTGGAGGGCCACCTGACCGCCGCCCCGCAGGTTGAGCTGCCATTTGGGGAGGAAACTCCAGCCCAGGGAAAGAAAAGTGCCCACGGCGTTGGCTTTGCCAGGCACGATATCGCTGTAGGCGAGTTCCTTGAGTTGCTGGGAGGGGGTGGCGGCGGAGAGGCCCTGGAGGCCATAAAGTTGGCCCGACCAATACAGATTCGAACCGGATCCGGAACCATTGAGTTCGAACCTGAGGTAGCCGTTACTGGGTTGGCGCAGCCTCTCGGGGAAGAAGCCCGGCAGGTCCTCGCCGTTGAGCTGGTTGGTGGACTGGTTGCCGCTGTAGGCCAGGGCCGCGCTCCAGCGTTGGTTGAGGGTTTCGCGCAGCAGCCATTCGATCTGTCCCAATCCTTGCCATTGGCTGGTGGAAAAAGCGTTGCCCGGCGCGGGCAACTCGATCGATTGGCGCCAGTTGGAGCCGAAGGCGCCGCTGAGGTTGACACTTTCGCCCAAGGGGTAGGTGTAGCTCAAGGAGCCGGAGGCCTGCCCCAGCTGGGGGGTGTCGCTGCCATTCAGTTCGCCAAAAAAGAGCAGGCTGTCGCCCTGGCGCAGCAGGGAAGGACGCAAGAGGGTGGCGGTGCCGCGGGCTTGGCCGCTGCCGACGCTGCCGTCGTTGCGGAGATTGAGGTCTCCCTGCCAAGCCGGGGAAGCCCTTTCCACCTTGACCACCAGCACGGCCTGGCTGGTGTCGCTGCCGAGGCGGGTGAGCTGGCTGCGCACGGATCCAATCTCGGGGCGCCTCTGCAATAGCTGCAGCGTGCGTTCCAGCGAGGGGAGATGCAGGCTGGAGCCAAGGGTTGGCGTCAGCCAGCGCCGCACCTTGGCGTTCAGGCGTGGGTCTGGGCCCTGCACCCGCAGCTCAACGACTTTTCCTTGAACAACCTGCAAACGGGCCGGGGGCGGATCCGCGAACACGAACACCCTGGTATTGACGTAGCCATCGAGGACCAACCGTGAGGTGAGGGCGGCGGCGCAGGCCCGCAGTTTTTCGGCCTCGGGGCTGATCAAGCTGCAGGGCTGCAGGATGGCGGCCAGCTGCTGGGGCGTGTAGGGAACCGGGCCTGCGACAGCCGGCAGCTTGCTGAGATCGACCGGGCCGGTGGGCTGCAAGGACGGCGGGGGCTGACCTGGTGGGCTTGCCTCAATCGGTGCTTCCAGAATGGGGGCTGCCGGCTGATTGGGCCGCCGTTGCGGTTGTTCCAGAGCCGGAGTCGGCAGCCGCACAGGACTGTTCTGGAGGGGGGGGGCCACCAGCTGGGCCAGCAGGAATGGCAAGCAAGCGTGGTAGCAACGATTCAAATGATGTTATTGCTGCGTTATTGTTGTCAAGGCAGCTCTGGTCAGACGGCGAACCGCCTAAGGATTGTGAAGATGGCTAGTTAAAAGCAGGATTGGGGGGCGGCGGCCGTGGTGGACGATGGGTGGGTGATATCAACCCATCTTTTTTGGTGTGCTGCGCCCCTCTCCTGGAGCCGACTTGGGGCATCATTGGTAAAGGAGAACCGTTGAAAAGCGTCAAGCCCATGTCCCGCCCTCGCCGCCACGAGCTTGCCGGTGCAGGCTCGGCCAGCTCCTGGCCTGCTGCGGCCTGGATTCAGCCGATGGTGGCCGCCGGTTCGCTGCTGGCCCTGTTGCTGGCCTCGGGGGCCAGGGCGGGTGAGGTTTCCGCCACCCAAGGCCCTTTGGATCTGGGCACCAGGGTGAACGGCGTGGCGGGTGGCCGCTGCCAGGGGGGCCAATGCGAGGTGAGTGGCGGCACCGCGGCGGGCGCCAACCTGTTTCACCGTTTCAACCGCTTTGACACCCGCGGGGAGATCAGGGGTGTTTCGATCCAGAATGGCCCCTACCGCACGGTGGTGCTGGGGGTGCTCGACCCTCTGGGGTCTTTTTTGAACAAAGGCATCAGCCTCAGCTCGCCGGCCCACCTGTTTTTCCTCTCGCCCGGGGGGCTGCACGTCGGAGCGGGGGTCCAGTTCTTCAACACACCCCGACTCACCTTGAGTACGGCCAGCTCCCTGGGGTTGGGCAGCGGCCGTTTTGAGGTGTTTCGCACCACGGCGGCCGAGGCGGCCCTGTTGACGGGGGTGCCGATCCGTGGCAAGGGGGGCTCGAGCGGCGATCCTGCCGAGGCCCAGCGCAATGGCATCACCAGCGGCGGTGATCTGGTGGTGGATGGCGGCTTGATTCAGGTGGATGAGGAGTTGTTGCTGGATGCCCAGGGCGCCAACCTGCTGTTGCAGGCCGGCAGCCAGCTGGCGGTTCCCGGCGGCAGTGTCGAACTGAACGGTAAAAACGTGACCGTGGCCGCGGGTGCGCTGGTGACCACCAGTGCCCAGGCGTCTGCGGCGCCAGCGCCGGCCCTGGGAACGACAACGGCGCCGGGACCGACAACGGCCCCGGCGGAAGCTCCAGTTGTGCCAGCCCCAGCGGCCGTGGCCACGACCGCCGCCAACTCTGCAGCCCCTGCCCTTTCTGCCGTTGCTGAAGCCGCCGTGGCAACTTCCGCCGCAACCCCTGCCACCCCAGCCCTTGCCACTGCGGCAGCGAACCCCAGCCCGACAACGGTCCCTGCTCAAACCCCAGCGGCCCTTGTGGAAGCCCCAGCGGCCACTGCCACAACTGCCACGAGCGCCGCCCCCGAACCTGCCACCCCAGTCCTCACCGCCGCTGCCGCAAACCCCGCCTCCGCCACCCCTCAAACTTCTGCACTGCAGGTCCCTGCGGCGGTGGCAGGACCACTGCCGGAAACCAATCCCCCCGCCCCAGTCCAGATTCCCGCCGGGCTGGATGGCGGCGTGATCCGCATCAGTGCCAGCAACGATGCCCTCGTCGCGGGTCAGCTCAAGGCCCTGGGCGTTGCGGCAACGGCCAGTGGCACGGCGGCCAGTGGCCAGGCAGGCAAGGGCGGCCGCATCGAGATCACGGGCCAGCGGGTGGCGCTAACGGGCGCCGTCCTCGATGCCAGCGGCCCGGCCGGTGGCGGAACGGTGCTGCTGGGGGGCGATGTCCGCGGCGCCAACCCCGCCGTGCCTAACGCCAGCAGCACCACCGTGGATGGGGCCAGCACGGTGCGCGCCGATGCCCTGGCGAAGGGGGATGGGGGCACGGTGATTGTTTACGCCACAGACTCCACCTCCGTCCACGGTCAGCTCAGCGCTCGCGGCGGGCCCAGCGGGGGCAACGGGGGTTTTGTGGAAACCTCTGGTGGCTATCTCGACCTCAGCCGCACGCCGGAGATGGGAGCACTCTCCGGCAAAGGTGGAACCTGGCTCATTGATCCCCAGAACATCGTAATTGGACCTTCGATTGAATGGCTAAGCACAGGCAATTTCCCAACGACCGATGACAGGGACAAGATCTGGCAACTGAAGAAACCAAACTCAAGCAACACGCAGCCAGCATTTTTAAGTCTTGTGTCGAGCAACTGGAACCCAAATGACGAATTATCATCTTGGATAAGTGACAATAGTAATTACGCTATTAATGGGTCTTCCGATGTGGGGAGCTTTACGTTTTTTGCGGAGTTCTCAATACCATCGATTCCGGCTACCGGTACTTTGGCAACGTTAACTACTTACGCTGACGACCAGGTCACCGCTCTAAAAGTTAACGACCAAGCCGTCAACATTGGGAACATTCCTAATCAACTCTTTGGCACACCCGCAACATCGCTGAGCCTTGACGCCAGTCTTTTCAGTCCAGGCATGAACAAGATTGAAATCATTGTTCATAATCAACCTTTTAACGGACTTAACCCTGTTGCGTTCAGAGCACGTTTCGCAGGAGATCTGCCCATTGAACTTACTCCCGTAACCAAGAATGCAACTGTCAATCTGGATGGCCAAACGACCACCTTCACCCCTGCAAACCCCAATCAGGCGACCTGGCTTTCCTCGCCGACAATCAACGCAGCACTGAATCAAGGATCTAACGTTATTGTCGACACCACAAACACAGGCACAGGAATTGGCAACATCACCGTCAACTCCCCCATCAACAAAACGGCCGGCGGCGCGGCCTCCCTCACCCTCAACGCCCACAACAACATCGTCCTCAATTCCAATATCAGCAGCACCAGCGCTGCCCTTAATCTGAACCTGAATGCTGATATCGATGGCAATGGCTCGGGTGCCACCTCCCTGGTAGCTGGGGCCAGGCTGAGCCTCAATGATGGCACCGTTACAGCCAACGGCCCAATCAGTATGGCCGCCAACTCTATTATCAAAGATGCCCAGATTGTTGCCCCAGCCATCAACAGTGTTGGTGGAGTTCTGGAAAATATTTTGTCTCTAAATGTAGATAATCTAACGCTTAATGGTGGTAGCTTGCAAGCCAATGGCATGGCAATGGTCAATACCCTTGAGTTGTCAAATGGTTCTATTAGCGGCAGTGGTGATTTGAAGGTCTTCCAAAGTTTCAACCGCAGCGGTGGAACGATTGACGGGAACTTCTCCAACTTGTCCATCACCCAGGCGAGCGGCTCCCTTTCGCCGGGGGCCCTAAGCGCCGCTGGGCCGGTGACGCTCCGGGCACAAAATGGCCAGCTCAATCTCAATGCGCCAATCACCGCCAGCACAGTTCTGGCTCGCGGCTCTTCAGGTATCACCCTATCGGGCGGCGCCAGCCTCACCGCCAGCGCTCCATCAGGCAGGACCATAACTCTTGATGCTGGTAGCGGTGCCTTCCTGAATAACTACTCCGCAGGGGCTGCGGCTCTGGTGAAACAACCCGGTGCCACCTGGGCGATCTATGCCGCCAACCCCACCACCACTCCTCCCGCCAATCTGGGCGGCTTGCCCTACAACTTCAAGCAATACAACCAGACCTTCGATACCAACCAGGGATCCAATCCAATTCTGGGTTCTGGCAATGGTCTTTTCTTTGCCAATAGCCCCACGCTCTCGGTAAATTTGCTGCCAGTAAGCAAGGTCTACGACGGAGAAGTCAAGGTTAATCCGAGTACATTAAACTATAATGTGACTGGTGTTTTGGCGGGAGATGAGGTGACTATTAATAAGCCCGCTACCGGTGTTTATGACAATAAGAGTGCCGGCACTGGCAAACTTATTTCTGTTTCTGGATTAAGCGTTACCTCCGCAAAAGATACAGAAGCTCTTGTTCCTGTCTATGGCTACAGCCTCTCAAGCACTGAAGCCTCTGCTGCCATTGGGACGATCACCCCGTTGGACCTGCCACTGACGGGCCTGGTTGCCTTAGACAAGGTGTATGACGCGACGACCGTGGCGCCTCTGCAAGGCAGTAGAGCTGCTGTCAGTCCCTTAAGCGGTGATCAGGTGACCGTGGGCGGCACGGCAGCGGGCGCTTTTGGCGATAAGAATGTGGGGATAGATAAGGCGGTGACGGTAACGGGTTTGACAATTGCTGGAAAGGATGCCGGCAATTACAACCTGCTGCAGCAAACTGGCCTGGTTGCCACTATCAGCAGAAAGGACCTGCCAGTGACGGGCCTGGTTGCCTTAGACAAGGTGTATGACGCGACGACCGTGGCGCCCCTTGGCGGTAGCGCTGCTGTGAGTCCCTTCAGCGGTGATGAGGTGACCGTGGGCGGCACGGCAGCGGGTGCTTTCAGTGATAAGAATGTGGGGATAGATAAGGCGGTGACGGTCACAGGTGTGACGATTGCTGGAAATGATGCCGGTAATTACAATCTGCTGCCCCTGACCAATCTGAAGGCTGCCATCACACCAGCACCCTTGCAGATCAGTGCCAGCAGCGATAGCAAAATTTATGATGGCACCACCCAATCGAGCCTGGCACCGAAGATAACCCAAGGCGGTTTATGGGGCGATGATCGTTTGACCGGATTGGCCCAAACCTATGAGAGCAAAAATGCCCTTGGAGCTGGCCAGAGCAAGTTAATCGTTAGCGCTTATACCCTAAGTGATGGAAATAATGGTGGTAATTATGTTCTAAGTTTTCTCCCCGGTCTAGGTACGATCAATCGCGCTAGTGTCACGCCATCTTTTACGGTTAAAAGCAAGCAATATGACGGCAATGTCGCCGCTGAAATTGCTGGCGATAGCTTGCAGGGTGGCCTTGCCAGTGATGAGGTGTTTATGGTGGGAGCATCAGCCCTTTTTGACAATGCATATGCGGCAAACGACAAGCTTGTAACTATAACTGGCTATACTCTCTCAGGCCAGGATGCTGATAATTATCAGCTTTCTTCTCCAACTGCCACATCGACAGCTTCGATTACGACACAGCAAGACAACGGCGCCTTGCCGTCCAATGAAGAGCCGATAAAAAACAAGGAAGCTAATCCTGCTGTTGGTCTGCAATTGTCCAAGCTAAGCTCACCAACAGCGTCCAAATCTGTTGATGTTGATATTAGTAATATTGTGCTGCTCCCGCCTGGGGCTTCAGTTCTGGAGTCCACCCCTTCTGGCTCCACACAATCCCAGCCGACACCTACTGCTGCGTCCGCAACATCTTCTGTCCCTAATCAGTCCCAGCCAACTGCCAGTGCAACTGCCGTTACGACCGGTTCGGCCACACAAGAATATCAAGAATCTGATAATCGTTCCGCTGAAGATGCCAAAACTAGTTTAGGCCTTTCCAATGCTCCCAGCAGTGAGCCCATATCTCCTGCCAGGTTGCAGCTGGTCATGCAAAGTGCTGCCTCCTTCATTCGCAAATACCCCGTGCGCACGCTTAATCAATGAGAGCTGTCCATGAAAACTAGTTTGGGTCTGGTTGGGCTCGTTTATCCGCTTCTTGCCTTTTTCTACCTGGCCTTGGCTCGATCCGCGGCTGCGGCCGGCCCGCTTGAAGCCAATCCCTCCAGGACAAATCTGCCTCCCATGGCGGCATTGCCCACCCCTCCTTCGGCGGTATTTCGCCCCGCTGCTTATACACCCGCTGGATTGAGACTCACCTTTACACCACTGCGGGGGGATAGGACCAAGGGATTTTTGGATTTGGTTTTGATCCCTATGCAGGCAGATGTTGTCGGCAAGCGAGTTGATGTTGACACGACAAAGCTTAGGGGTTTGCTGAGCAAATTTTACAGTCAACTGGCTACCCAGGAAGTGCTGAACCTTGCTGATCCCCAGCTGCCTGCTCGCCAGTTGTATGAGATTTTGATTGCACCTATAGCAGCGGATTTGCAACGGCTTGGCATTACTACTTTATTGATTTCTACTGATACAACTCTGCAGGCGATTCCCTTTGCCGCCCTCACGGACGGACAGCGATATTTCGGTCAGCAATATGCTTTTTCGCTGACTCCCTCCCTGCGTCTCACTCCCTTGCAGCCCCCGGATACCCGCGGCCGCCTGCGGACCTTGGTGGCTGGCGCCTCCAAGTTTGCCGATATGGTTCCCTTGCCCCTGGTGCCCCAGGAGTTGAATCAACTAAGGCCAGGCAATACAGATGTTTATCTCAACTCTGCATTCACCCCCACGTTGCTGCTCAATGCCGCTGCCGATCCTGACATCAAAAGGGTTCATTTAGCCACCCACGCCGAATTCCTGCCGGGCGGACCTACCCAATCCAAAATTCACACGGGAGGCCGTCCCATAACCCTCGCTGAATTCGCCACCCTCAGGCAGCGACGTCTTGGCAATCCCCTCGACTTGTTTACAATCAGCGCTTGTCGTACGGCCTTGGGTGATACCCAGAGTGAATTGGGTTTCGCGGGCCTTGCTTTACAGGCCGGTGCCCGCACAGCTGTTGGCACACTTTGGTATCTAGATGATGTGGCCACATCGGCATTCTTTGTGCAGTTCTATCGTTATCTTGACCTCGGCCTGCCCAAGGCGGAGGCGCTGCAAGCCACTCGCCTGGCTTTCGCTACAGGAACGGTGCACCTGCAGGGCGATCGGGTTGTTGGTGAGACCGGCGAACTTCTTTCTGGCCTGACAGTCGACCAAAGGGCACGCATACTCAAGGGTATGAAGCATCCCTATTACTGGGCCGGTATTACAATGCTTGGCTCAGCATGGTGAGGCTTGCCGGCAACAGGTCACGGCGTTGCCTGCCCTGCCTCCAGAGCCTGCGGCTTTACTGGCTTGGATTCACCTGCCTGACCCTTTGTCTCGCTGGCTTGGCCCCCACTGCGGCTTACGCCCAGATTGACATCGGCATTCGCAATAGTTTTCCCGGTCGCCGCATCGGCGGCGGCACCAGGGGCGAATGCTGGTCCCGTCTCTACGCCCACCTTGTGCCTGCCAACAGTGTCTATACCCCCGGATCACCTCCGCTGATTGCCGTCCTGGAAGGACCCGCCAAGACGCCCAGGCCCTTGATCATTGAACTGCGCGGAGTCCTTGCTAATGGATCGCCTGATCCCAATGGCAAACTTGTTTACAAGCGCACCTTATTGCCTGAGCCCCAGGGAATCACCGTGATCTCGCTTGCCAAACTGACACAGCCAGTCAGCTGGACATCGATTTATTTTTGCCCCGAACATCCAGCTCCGAGCGATGAACCGCTTTTCTTTGTGACCAATGGTGAGCCACCCCCATTTAGCTTGCTTCTTGCTGCCAATCCCAGCCCAGAAGATCTGAAAGTACGCGAGGCCCTGGGGCGCTTGTCCAAGGCCTGTGGCAAAACATTTCCCCGTCAAGAACTGAAACTGTTATTCGGGTTCAGCGATCTGGCCAATGATGACTGGCCAGATGCCTTGCCTGTGCGTTGCTCTTGAATTTCAACTGAACCGGCGCACCACGGCCTCGGCAAACCCCGAGCAGCTCAGCGGTTCCACCCGCGGCTCCATCATGCGGGCCAGGTCGTAGGTGACCTCGCCATTGGCGATGGCTGCACTGATGCCTTGGGTGATCAGGTCCGCCGCCTCCTGCCAGCCCATGTATTCGAGCATCATCACGCCGGAAAGAATCACCGAGCCGGGATTGATGCGATCGAGGCCGGCGTGCTTGGGGGCCGTGCCGTGGGTGGCCTCGAAGATGGCGGCTTTGTCGCCGATGTTGGCACCGGGGGCCATCCCCAGACCGCCAACCACGGCGGCGGCGGCGTCGGAGATGTAGTCGCCGTTGAGGTTGAGGGTGGCGAGCACGGAGTAATCGGCTGGTCGGGTTTGAATTTGTTGAAAAATACTGTCGGCGATGCGGTCATCCACCATCACCTTCTGTTTCCATTGGCCCTGGCCATGGCTGGGGCCAATCGCCTCCAGAACGCCCCGCACTTCGTCGCAGACCGCAGCCTGTTTCTCCGGGGTGAGGGCATCGAAACCGGGATCCACCAAACGGGCATTGGCTTCGATGCTCAGCCCCGGGTCCTGGGCCACGTTGTCGAGAATCCAGCTTTCCCGTTCCGTTACACACAGACCGCGAAATTCCGTCGTGGCTAGCTCATAACCCCAGTCCCGGAAAGCCCCCTCCGTGAATTTCATGATGTTTCCCTTGTGCACCAGGGTCACGTGGCGCTTGTCTCCCTCCAATTTGAGGGCGTGCTGAATCGCCTTGCGGATGTGGCGCTGGCTGCCGTTTTTGCTCACTGGCTTGATGCCGATGCCGGATCCCGCCGGGATGCGGCGCTGGCCTAACTTGCCGTTGGCGGGAATCACCTCATCGTTGAGATGGCGGATCAGTTCGATGCAGACCGGATCACTCGCTTCCCATTCAATACCCATATAAATGTCTTCTGTGTTTTCGCGGTAGACAACTACGTCCAGATCCTGGGGCCGCTTATGGGGGCTGGGGGTGCCCGCGTAGTAGCGGCAAGGGCGCACGCAGCAGTACAGATCAAAAATCTGCCGCAGCGCCACGTTGAGGGAGCGGATGCCCCCGCCCACCGGCGTTGTTAGAGGGCCCTTGATGGCGACCCCGTAGGTCTCGATCGCCGTCAGGGTGTCCTGGGGCAGGTATTGATAGGTGCCGTAAAGCTCGCAGGCCTCGTCACCGGCATAAACCTTGAACCACTCAATGTGACGCTCGCCGCCGTAGGCCCGGGCGACGGCAGCATCCAGCACCCGCTGGGTGGCCGGCCAGATGTCCACACCGGTGCCGTCGCCGCGGATGAAGGGGATGATCGGGTCGCTGGGCACCACCGGCTGGCCGTTCTCGAAGCGAATGGCGCTGCCGCTTGTGGGGGGGGTGAGCTTCTCGTAGGTGGCCATGGCGTGGCTGGACGCAGACACAGTCGGCAGAGCCTATGTCTGCGGACGGGCGCGGAAGGTTTGCAGGGATCAGCAAGGGGGAAGATATAAGTGTTTGCTATTGCTGCTGGCAGCCTCGGTGCGGTTGCCGCAACCAAGCTCTCCATGGGTGGGGGTTTTTCTGCAGGATGGTTCCTATGAACGCAGCGGATCAGGCCCATAGTGCGGAGCTGGCCCAAGCCATTGCCGCCGCCGTCTTCCTGTTTCAAGAGGCCTTCCCCGATGCCCGGGCCAACCTGACCCCTTGGCGCGACGATCCGGAAACCCGCCGTTTCGATGCCCGGGACAACCTCGATTTTTCGCTGCATTTCCCCGGTTGGAGCCCCCGGCTCCAATGCCGTTCCCTATTGGTGCAGTTGCGCCTGGAACGCTCGCCCCAGGGGGCTCAGGCCGGTCGCCCCCGCCTACTGGGCGTGCTGATCCGGGGCCTCACCTACGAAGCCGAACGCTGGCGCTTCACCACCCTGGGCGACTGGCAACCCTCCGGCTCCCATCTGCCCAAGCCAGAGGTGGTGGCCAGCCTGCAGGGGCTGGGCCGTGAGCTGTTCGTGTTGTTTGGTACCGGGGCGGCGTCCCACTTCGGGGAGGACGACATCGCTTCTTGAAGCCAGGCCAGAAGGCTGGGCGGGCCCCTGGTCGGCCCCCGCCTGGTGCCGTAACCCTTCGCAACCTTGGCGTCAGGGTCGGAGCGCCACACCTACTTTGGTAGGAATGCTCCTCTTGCGTTTCAAGCGCCCCGCCGAAGATGTCTGTCGCCCTGGCTTCCCAGCTGCGTGAGGGAACGAAGAAGGCCCATACCATGGCCGAGAACACCGGTTTTGTGAGCTGCTTCCTTAAAGGTGTGGTCGATAAGGCCAGTTATCGCACCCTGGTGGCCGACCTCTGGTTCGTTTATAGCGCCATGGAGGAGGAGATCGGCCGCCTCGCTGACCATCCCGTCGTCGGCCAGATCAACTTTGCCTCCCTC
>JBIIRU010000178.1:0-5676 GCA_044341355.1 Cyanobium sp.
TCCTCTACTGGACGATCTCGGCGGTGAAACTGGTGCTCAGCGCCCGTGGCATCAACCCCCTGATCAAACAGTTCTTTACCCAGGTGGCATCAGGCCAGATTGATGGGGCTTACCTGCTCACTACCAAGAACTATCGCTCCCACGTCAATCGGCAACAATTCATCCGATTCCTGGCGGGCCTCAAACTGAACAACTACCGCAATCTCAAATCTGGACGACCGCGTATGCAAGAAGACCAGGTGATCCTTACTGTCAAGCTCAAGGCAGATGGCAGCAAGGATGAGTTGCCTCTTGACTTCACTTTCGTCAAGGTGGAGGACGCCTGGCGGATTGACCGCATCCAAGCAACTGCGACTAGCTGAGCTGCTCCGGCATCTGTTGCCCCCTCCGCCATTCAACCGTGAGCGAATCCCCAAGATCGACTCGAGGGCGGTCTGTTGAACCAGCCTCGCAGCCAGTGCTTCAAGAGCGAATTGCTGAGCTTCGTAGCCTGCTTCAGCAGGCAGCTCATGCGTATTACGTCAAGGATGCTCCGCTCATGCAGGATGCGGTCTATGACCAACTCTTTCGAGAGCTACAGGAGCTTGAGCGCCGCTATCCCGAGCTGATCACCCCGGATAGCCCCACGCAGCGCGTCGGTGGCGAGCCTGTCGAAGGTTTCAGTAGCGTCGCCCACAGGGTGCCTCTCTACAGCCTCAAAAATGCTTTCAACTTGGCTGAGCTTGAAGCTTGGTATGACCGCTTAGTCAAGGTCCTTAACAGCGTCCCTATGGTCGCAGGACCTGCCATGGCCATGGTGGGGGAACTCAAAATTGATGGCAATGCACTGGCATTGAGCTACGAGCACGGTCTTCTGGTACGAGCCGCCACCCGCGGCGACGGCGAGCGGGGCGAGGAGATCACCGCAAATGTCCGCACGATCGCCTCGGTACCGCTGCGTCTGCACTTGGAGCAGCCGCCCGCCTGGGTAGAGGTGCGTGGGGAGGCCCTAATCCCGGACGAGAGCTTCGCAACGATCAACGCCGAACGACAGGCCCGGGGCGAGAGCCTGTTTGCCAATCCCCGCAACGCCTGTGCGGGCACCTTGCGCCAGCTCGATTCCAAGGTTGTGGCAGCAAGGCGGCTCAGCTTTTTTGCTTACACCCTCCATCTACCCGACGATGGGCAAGCTAATCCGAGCAAACCAGCCACTCAGTGGTCATCCTTGGAATGGCTTGAGTCAGCGGGTTTTCAGGTCAACCCCTACCGAGAACGTTTCAGCGACCTGGCTGGAGTGGAATCATTCTTCAACCGGTGGGAAGGGGCTCGGAAGGCGTTGCCCTATGCAACTGATGGCGTTGTAGTTAAACTTGACAATCTCCAACTTCAAGAATTAGCCGGTTTTACGGATACTCATCCTCGCTGGGCTGTTGCCCTGAAGTACCCGGCAGAAGAGGCTCCCAGCCGCCTGCTTCGGATCATCTGCCAAGTTGGGCGAACGGGAGCTGTGACACCAGTTGCCGAATTTGAACCAGTCCACCTTGCCGGCACAATAGTCAGCCGAGCCTCTCTCCACAACGCCAACCGAGTCGCTGAGCTCGACTTGCATACTGGTGACAGCATCGTGGTTCGCAAAGCAGGTGAGATCATCCCGGAGGTTGTTGGGGTATTGCCAGAGTTACGTAAATTAGACGCGATTAGCCTAGTTTTACCTGATTGCTGCCCAGAGTGCAGCTCTCGACTTGTACGGGAGGAAGGTGAAACGGCCACTCGTTGCATCAACAGCAGTTGCCCGGCCATAATTTTGGCTTCGTTGTGCCACTGGGTTAGTAAGAAGGCCTTGGATGTCGATGGCCTGGGCAGCAAGTCCATCGAGCAGATGGTTGAATGTGGACTTGTTAAATCTATCGCAGATTTATATCGTATTGAAGTCTCTGTGCTTTCTAGCTTAGAGCGTATGGGAGAAAAGTCAGCCCACAATATCGTTGACGAACTCTCCATATCAAAGGCGAAACCTTGGCATCGCAAGCTTTATGGACTTGGAATTAATCATATAGGCGAAGTCAATGCAAAAGTACTCTCTAAATTTTATCCAAATGCAGAAGTGCTCAAGCAAGCATCTATTCAGAATGCCGATGATATAACCAGGCTGGCAGGTTTCGGGCCAGAGATGAGCAGGTCTCTGCAGCAATGGTTTTCCAATGCCGCAAATCAACACTTAATTGACGAATTGATGGCACTGGGCATAGAGATGGGAAGCGGAGAAGAAGCTATTGCTCAGCAACTTGCATTGGATTCAATTACACTTAAACATCCGCTTGACGGCAAAAAATTTGTCTTAACAGGTAAGCTTCCATCTATTTCAAGAACAGAAGCCCAGTCTTTAATTGAAGCAGCTGGTGGCAAAGTGATTGACAGCGTCAGCAAGCAAACAGACTATGTTGTGGCTGGAGACAAAGCTGGAACCAAGCTGGATAAAGCTGCCGCCCTAGGAGTATCAGTACTTAGCGAGACTGACTTACGTGAACTGTTAAATGCTTAGATTAACTACAGACAACATGGCGTCATTTATTGAATGAAATTGGATGTCCTAAAATTTTTTGCAAGTGCTTGGTGTCGATCCTTGTATCCAGAAAGATATTGACACATTGGCTAGCTTGGTGATTTTCCTGAGATCGCAAACCTTACAAATTCGTCTTGTGTTAAAGTGACTTCTCTTATGCAAATTGAGCTCAGGCCAGGCTCAGGATCTGGGACATAAATCTTGAATGTCACCAGACCCGGATCTCGATGGGTCTTCACCGAGTCTGTGGCGTCTTCGTTGATAATTCTTAAGGAGACAGGTCTTGTTTTGCCGATAACTACGTAGGACTCAATGGCTGCAAGCTTTTCTCCCCATGTATTAAGGCCACAAACATCAGTGTCATAAATGATTGATCCTTCATTGAAGTCAAAGTTTCCACTCTGGACCCATTCCTTCCATCGCTCAGCAACTTGCCTATTGGTAACTTTTTGTTTGTACGCAAACTTCAAGCCAAGTGCTGCATTGAAATGGGGGGGGAGACACAAATGCCAACTTGAAGGAGTTGGGTCAGAAGGGCACTTAAGCAGTTTTTTTCCGCCCTTCCTGGACCCAGATATCAGCAAATCAAGCGCCGCCTCTGCCCCCGCAGCATCGTCTGCATAGCTAGCAGTCTGAGTCGAGCAAGACACGATGCAGCGTCCATTGGTCAGACTTATCAATTTATCACTGCCTCTGGTGTCGCCTGAGCTTGGATTGAAGTGGTGGGCGGCCGCAACATTGCAATGGTTAAACGCCCCATCAATGAAGTGGGGTTGGGCGACGGCCGGCTTCAAGTTGGCCCAGGCAGAGCATCCGCGACTCAAGGTGGTCGATCAAATGGGGCTTCTGAATCTGCTGCAAGGAGTCAGCGGCGTATGCAATCCACCCCCTGGGGCAGCTGGACAAGCCATTTGTGCTGCTGGACGAACTCTGCCCGAGGAATGGGCGGCAACCCATCAATATGGATGAGCTCCTCTGACTCGTGGGAAAGGCCTCGCGACATAGATCCCTACCCTCCATGGCCCTCGATACCCAGCCCGATACCGACGTGACCCTTTCGGTCCATGGCCCCAGTGCAGGCCGTAGCTGGATAAAGCCCGACGATGACGCCCCAGATGCGAATCCGGCCTCGTTGCCAAGCTGGGCCGCAAGCATCGAACCAAGCCTGTGGCGCCAGCTGGCCCGCCACCAGCTCCTGCTGCCCCTGCTGCGCCAGGAGGTGATCAGCCGCGCCGTCTCGCAAGTGCAGCTCCCGGCTGAGCGGCGACAGCAAGCAATGCAGGAATGGGCCGCCCGCAAGGGCATACGCACTCCTGAGCAGCTGGCGGCGGTCTGCCGATCAGAAGCGCTCAGTGAAGAGGATGTGCAGATTCAGGCCCAGCTACCTGTGCGCGTCGCCCACCATTGCCGGGAACACTTCATGCATCGGGCCGAGCAGCGTTTTCTGGCCCGCAAGCAGCAGCTAGACCAGGTCGTTTACAGCCTGCTGCGGGTCGAGAGCGGCCCCCTGGCTCAGGAGCTCTACCTGCGCATAGCTGAGGGCGAAGCCGATTTCGCCGAACTCGCGTCCCAGTACTCCAAGGGACCGGAACGGACCACCCGCGGCGTCGTGGGGCCCGTTCCCATTCTCCAGGCCCACCCCGCCTTGGCCGAACGGCTGCGAACCTCCAGGCCGGGCCAGCTCAGCCCACCCATCCTGATCGAGAAGTGGTGGCTTGTGGTGCGCCTGGAGGTGATGAGGCCCGCTCCCTTTGATGATGCCATGCAAGAGCGCATGTCCCGGGAACTATTTGAGGAATGGGTCGAAGAGCAGGTGAGCCAACTGGTGACGCTGAGGGAGAAGGCATGACCACCTCCTATCCCGTCCAGATCGAAACTTTGAAGCAGCTGGCTCCCTTCAACCTTCTCTCTACTCCTGAACAATCTCGCCTGCTGGCGGCTGCAAGCCTGCAGCGCTTTGAGGAGGGCGATCCGCTCAGCACGGACCAGGCCATCGGCGAGAGGGTGCTGGTGGTGCTGGAAGGCGAAGCGAGGCTTCTGGGGCAGAGGGGTGATCGACCGTTCACCTTGGAACGCCTCGGGGCCGGTTCCCTGGTGGGTTTGGTGTCGCTGCTGCGGGTCGAAGCCTGCGAATACGTTACGGCTGCCAGCCCGGTTCTGGCCGCTTCCCTGCCGGATTCCTTGGTGCTGGAGTGGCTGAAGCAAAACCCAGGCTTCAGTGACTGGTCCAGCGGCCAGCTATGGACCGCAGAATTGAACAATCTGCTGCTCAAGCGTGAAGCGGCCGCCAGTTCCGCCCAGCTGTTTGACCATGCCCATTGGCGCCAACGCCTCAGCCAGCTCAGGGATCAAACCCGACCACTGCAACCCAACCGGGGCATCGTTGCCCAACTAAAGGCGGGCGAGACTCTGGTTCTTGGCAGCGCCAATGTGGCGGACCAACCGATCGGGACGACCCTCAACCCCGAAGCCCCCTTACCCCAACCCCGTCCACCGCTACCCCTGAGGTTGCTCGCCCTGGCCCCCGGCGCCCTTGATTTCGCGCCTGCAACGACTGAGGTGCCTGTCTCCGCAACGGCGCAGCTCCAGGGAGCCCCAGGAGCTGCGGCCGCCGCACCGGCCCGGGGCGAACACCCCCTGCCCACCGGCCTTGATCTGGGTCAGAACGACCCCACTCGGGGGTTGCAGCTTGTGCGAGCTCGGGGCGTGGCGGAAGAGACGCTGGCCTGCTTCCAGATGCTGGGCAAGTTGATGGATCTGCCCTATCGCCGCGACGCCATCGACAAGGTGTTGCAGGAAAAGTTGCGGCGCGGCCAGAAACCCGATCTGCAATTTTGTGGCCAGATTGCCGCCATGCTCGGCCTGCTGGTCAGTGGCGCCCAGGTGAAGCCTGGTTCCGCCACCCGCCTGATCACCCCCTGCCTGGTGGCCTGGAAGGACAGCTTTGCTTTGGTCACCCGCAGCAATGGTCGCGGACTGCGCCTGGCTTCGCCGGCCGATGGCTGGGTCGAGCTGAGCCCAGCTGAGATCCAGGAGCGTTTTCCAGATGGGCTCGAATTGTTGCTGCTGGAGCGCAGCACCGCCACCCCCGAGCGCCGCTTCGGACCGGGTTGGTTCTGGCCTGCTCTGCGTCG
>JBIIRU010000179.1:0-5673 GCA_044341355.1 Cyanobium sp.
AGCTTGATCAGGGCCAGTGACATCAGGCTGGCCAGCACCCCCAACCCCAGGTACAGGGGCAGTTCCAGCGGCGAGCGCACCTCATAGGCCGGCAGCCGCAGGATCGGCTCATCGCCCAGCAGCAATTGGGTCACCAGGGCTGAGGCCACTGCCGCCACCAGCACGGCCCTCAGGTTGGGTCGGGTGGCGCTGGTATTGGCATTGCCTTCGAAGGCAAAAAACACCCCCGCAATCGGGGCCTTGAAACCCGCCGCCAGACCAGCGGCCACCCCGGCGGCTACCAATGTCTGCTGGGATTGGGGCGACAGGCGCCCAAGGCGGGCCCACCACAGTCCCAAATTGCCGCCACTTTCGACGCTGGGGCCTTCAGGCCCCAGGGAGGCGCCACTGCCAAGGCTTAGGGCTGCCGTGAGCAGGCGCAGCAGCGGTGGTACGGGGGCCGGATCTTCCGACCCCTCGGCCATGGCCATCAGGCTGGGCACGCCCGGTCCCAGGGGGCCGCCGAAGCGGCGCAACACGCCAACGGCCAGGCCCCCCAGGGTGGGAACAACCACCACCGGCCAGAGGGCCAGCCAGTCCGGGGCCGCAGGCCCGGGCGGCGGCAGTGGCGCTGGGGCCGGGGCTGGAGGAGTTCCGGTCAGAAAACCGATGCTGCCGAGACCAAGTTGCAGCAGGGCCTTGAGCGGTGTGGCTGCATCGTGGGCCGGCGGAGGGGGCAGATTCACTGGCGCCACCGGGACCTGGGCCTGGGCCGCGACCGCAACTGGGGAGCGGCTGATCTCCAGCAGCCCCTCGACAAAGGGGCCAAAGAGATAGTTGTTGAGGAAATCGAGGACCTCATGGAAGGCCACGATCGCCAAACCGGTGCTGATCCCCACCAGGGCGGCCCAGGCCAGCAGGGTCCATTCGAAGGGAAAACCCTGGGCGTTTGGCCGCCGGTCGGTGTTGGGCTGCAGGGGGGGGCGTCGGCTCTTGGCGGGCAGTTCAGCCCTGATCACCTTGACGGCGGCGCCGAGGCTAGGCTTCGCAGCTCCAGCTTCAGTCCCGGCCCCGGCCTCAGGCTTGGGGTCTGACGGTGGCAAAGATCTCCTCCAGAATCGTGCCGGCCCCCTGGGCCCTCAGGCTTTGGGCCAGGGCCACCCCGATCGCCTCCGGATCGGTCTGATCGCCGCGGGCCTCATCGCGAATCAGGCGTTGACCATCCAGGCTGGCCACCATGCCCGTCAGCACCAAATCATCGCCTTCAAAGCGGGTGTTGACGCCGATGGGCACCTGACAGCCCCCCTCCAGTTCCCGCAGGAAGGCCCGCTCCGCCAAGCAGCGCCTGGCGGTTGGCAGGTGTTCCAACACCTTGATTTGGCCAAGCACGGTGGCATCGCCTTGGCGGCATTCAATGCCCAGGGCCCCTTGGCCCACCGCATGCAGGGAGATGGAGGGGTCAATGCGTTCGTGGATGCGGTCGGCCAATCCCAGGCGCTCCAGCCCTGCCGCCGCCAGAATCAGACAGTCATAGGCGCCTGAATCCAGTTTTTCGAGGCGGGTGATCACATTGCCCCGCACATCCTTGAAAACCAGTTGGGGAAAGTGGTGCCGCAATTGGGCCAGGCGCCGCAACGAGCTGGTGCCCACCACGGCCCCGGCCGGCAGGGTGGCCAGGCTTAGCAGCCGATGGCGTTCATGCACCACCAGGGCATCCGCCGGATCCTCCCGCTCGGTGATGCACCCCAGCATCAAGCCTTCGGGCAAGTTGGTGGGCAGGTCCTTGAGGCTGTGGACGGCGATATCCGCCTGATTCACCAGCATTTGGGCTTCCAATTCCTTGGTGAAAAGTCCCTTGTCGCCAATCTTGGCCAGTGCCACATCCAGAATTTTGTCGCCCTGGGTGGCCATGGCCTCAATGCTGATCCCCAGATCCGGATGGGCCTCCAGCAGCGCCTCTCGTACCCAGTGGGTTTGCACCATGGCCAGCTGGCTGCGGCGGGAGGCGATGCGCAGGGAGGGGCTGGTCATCAGGGGGTGGAAGGGCAGGCGGATCTGCCGTCAGGCTTGGCCAGCCTAGGCATCGGCGGGATCGCCAACCAGGCCTTACGCCGCGAAGAGATCAAGGGGTAAAGGTCCCCAGGTCCCTTCCACACTGGAATCCTCACTGTGGTGGCCGGTGATCAATAGGCCTTCGCCCAGACCGTCCTCCTGGCGCAACAAATAGGTGCCGGTGCGCTGGTTTCCCTTGAGAAACACCGACTGGCCGGCCGCGATGGCGGCGGGTTCGCTGGCCGCCGCCAGGGCGGACCAGCCCAGGCCCAACTCCAACGCGCGTAAAGCCCCTAACGCCTCCGCTTCCCCCGGAGCCATCACCCCCACGGTGAACCACTGACAACGGGCCAGGGCTTGGGATAGTTCCTGCTTCAGCTGTTGACGTTGCTCCAGGCTCAGCGTTGGGGCGGTCCTCATACCCCGCAAGTTATCCAGGTTCAGGGTCTCGCCAGCGGGCTCCTGGCCGAGGGCAGCGGAAGAAGCAGTGGGGGCCAAGGCAACGAATTGCAGTGATCCCATGATGGGGGGTCATGGGGCGCTGCCTGGTGCAGGCTCCCCTTGCTGACCCTCAGCTTTGGCGGTTGCGACGCGAGCGCCAAAGGGCCAGACAGACCGTGAGCCAAGCGGTGCCCACCGCCCCACCGGCCAGCAGGTCGCTGGGCCAATGGGCCCGAGCCACCAGGGTGCTGAACCACACCAGGGTGATCCAGGCGCTGGCGGTCACCACCAGGGGGCGCCGCAGATGGGGATAGTGGGCGGCCAAGATCGTCACCATGGCGAAATAAAAGGCAATCGATCCGGCCGCATGCCCACTGGGGAAGCTGTGTCCCTCCACCACCAAGAGCTTTTCGGGCGGCCGGGAACGGTCAAACAGGGGTTTGAGCACCAGATCCACGATCGCCAGAATGCCTCCGGTGGATAGCACCAGCAAGCCGAGGTCGCGCCACCAGCGATTCAGGGCCAGATAGGCCAGGGAGGCCGCCACGAGCAGGCCTGTAAAGCCGACACCGCTGAGGAGATACACCTTGAGCAGGCCAGCCCGCAGGTCCCCTGGCAACCAGTCGTGCAGCCCGTCCAGCAGGAAGCGGTCCAGGGCTGGGGCCGCCTCCCCTTTGAGTAAAACGGCGAGGGTGGCCACCAAGGCGATACAGAAAGCCACCAGCGTCAGATCCTGGGATCTCAGCTGCAGTTTCATGGGTTGCCTGTCCTTGGCGGGGTAATGCGCCAGAGCTCCTGCTCGCCCCGACGGGCCCGCTGCTGCACGGCAGCAGCGGGGAGACGCAGTCGCTCAAGCTGGCGACGATCGCCCAGGAGGCGGATGGAGGACGGCCGCTGGCTGGGGCCCTCTTGACCGGGCTGGCTGTCGTTGAGGTTGTCCTGCAATTCGTCGCGCCCGGAGACGAAACGGGCCGTTTCGCCGCCATAAAACAAGGTGCTGTAGCGCTTGGTGCCCACCACCCAGAGCGGTTCGCCGGGGCGGGCCAGGCGGCGGGCCTCCAGGGCCAGCTGCCTGGGTGGGGCCTGCCGTTCGCGATCCAACAGGGGCCCCAGGGGGGCGATGACGAGGGCCAACAGGCCCGCGAAGCCAACCAAGTTAGGGAGGTAGAGCCAGCGTCCCTGGCCCCGCACCAGCAGCCAGGCACTGGTCAGCGCCATGGCTGCCAGGAGAGCCGCCAGCCGCAGCGGCAGGCCGGAGCTGGCCAGGGCGGCACCCAAATTGGGGTAGGCGGGGTCCGTTGCCGCCCAACGGGGAGCCTGGACGCTGGCCAGGGCCAGTCCCCCCAACAGGGCGGCCTGGATCCAACCAGCGCCGCTGACGGGCCAACCACTGACGGAGCGGCGGCGCTCCTGCTGGCCATCGGCGGGCCACGGTCGCCAGTACAGGCCCACCAGCAAGCTGGCTGCCGGCAGGGCCGGCAGGATGTAGCCGGGCAATTTGGTGGCGGCCGCCGAAAAAAAGGCCACCACCAGGCCTAACCACAGCACCAGAAAGAGCTGCAGCTCATCGCCGAGATGGCCCGCTGCAGTGCTCCGGCGCAGACTCCACCAGCGCCCGCGACCGATAAGGGCCGCCGGCAGAAAGAAGGTCCAAGGCAAGAGCAGTAGCAGCAGCCAGGGCAGGTAGAACCAGGGGGGGCCCGGGTGGTCGTAGAGCACGCTGGTAAAGCGCTTCAGGTTGCTGAAGCCCAGAAAACCATTCAAAAAGGCGCCGCCATTGGCCTCGGTGGCTGCGCTGTACCAAGGCAGCACAACCCCGAGAAACAAAAGCAGCATCGCCAGCAGGTGGACCGGTTGGGCCCAGCGTTGCCAGTGGCCTCGCCAGGTGAGGAAGACCCCGATCACCAAGGCCGGCAACAGCACGCCAACGGGCCCCTTGGCCAGCACGGCGATGCCGCTGAACAGGGCCAGGGCGATACGGCCCAAGGGTTCCCAGAGTCGATGGCCGGCCAGCCGATGGCTGATCAGAAAGCCGAAGAGCGCCAGGCTGATGGCACTGGCCAGAAACATGTCCGTGGTGGCGGCCCGCCCCCAGCCGATCCAGCCCGGGGTGGTGGCAAGCACCCCCGCCGCCACCCAGGCGCGGATCAACCGGGAGCGGGGTGCTTCCTGGGCCGATCCCCACAGATAGACCAGGCCACAGGCCGCCATCACGGTGGCTGTTGCGGCCAGGGCTACCGGCAGGCGCGCCGCCCATTCCGTCGGCCCGAACCAGCGGAAGCTCTGGGCCACCATCCAATAGCCCCAGACGGGGTAATCGAAGAAGATCTGGCCGTTCCACCAGGGGGTCACCCAATCGTTTCGCAGCACCATCTGGTGGGCGACTTCGACGAACAGGGCCTCGGTCTTGTCCATCAGCCCCAGGCTGCCGAGGCCATTGAAAAAAGCCAGCCAGCAGAGGCTTAACAGCGTGAGCAGGGGCAATAGGGCCACCAGGGGAGCCAGGGGAGCCGACCTGGGCGGGGCTGCAGCTGTGCTGGGTACAACCCACGGGCCCTGGCCAGGTCTGGGATCAGCCGGCATCGGCCAGAGTCCTTAGCGAGCTCTTAACCTACGCCCACAGGCTCAAGCAAGTCCTGCCAAGGGTGGCTGTTGCCAGGGCGGGGCGCACGCAGGAATATGGCAGCAGAAACTCGAAGAGGTGGCGGATTTCCAGCGGAAGTTGAACGGTGACCTACTTGATGTATTCCTTCAGGACGCCATTGCGATTGGGATGGCGTAGTTTCCGCAGGGCCTTGGCTTCGATTTGGCGAATGCGCTCTCGGGTTACATCAAAGATCTGACCAATTTCTTCCAGGGTCTTCATCCGACCATCATCGAGGCCGTAGCGGAGGCGCAGCACATCACGCTCGCGGGGGCTGAGGGTGGCCAGGACACCCTCTAGGTCTTCGCGCAGAAGATTTTTGGCGACATCTTGTTCGGGGTTTTCGATGTCTGCCTCGATGAAATCACCCAACCTGGAGTCTTCCTCTTTGCCGATAGGGGTTTCGAGGGAAATGGGTAGCTGGGCCGATTTAGCGATGAAGCGCAGCTTCTCAATGGTCATCTCCATGCTTTCGGCAATTTCCTCCTCGGTGGGTTTGCGGCCAAATTCCTGGGAGAGGGTCTTAGTTGTTTTTTTAATCCGAGAGATGGTTTCGT
>JBIIRU010000181.1:0-5658 GCA_044341355.1 Cyanobium sp.
CGCTCGCCGTAGAGCCGTCTGGCTTCTTGCATGACCGGCGAGGCGGTAAACCAGTTGGCCAGCTGACAGCGCAACCGCGGCGCCACCGCCAGGCCGCGGGCGGCGGCAGTGCCCTGGGCCTGGGCAAAGGCGGCCCGGGCGGTGGCGATGTTGCCGCCGTGGCCGTTGATCACATAAATCCGCTCAAATCCGTGGCGCGCCAGCGAAAGAACCAGGTCATGGAGCACCGCCAGAAGTGTGGTGGGCTGGAGGCTCATGGTGCCAGCGAAGCCCAGATGGTGCTCGGCCATGCCAAAGGCCTGGGTGGGGGTCACCAGCACGCCGGTGCGGCGTCCCACCGCCAGGGCCACGGCCTCGGCGGTGAGGGCATCGGTGCCGATGGCGCCGGTGGGGCCGTGCTGTTCGGTGGAACCCAGGGGCACGATCACCCCCTTGCAGCGCTGCAGATAGGCCTCAATCTCGGGCCAGGTGCGCAGCTGCAGGCGGATGGCCTCGGCCCCCAGGGGAGGGGTCTCGGCACTGAGGGGGAGATCGGTGGCGGTCATCTAGGACACGGTATCGGCAGGCGATCTGCCTAGGATCATGGTCCCCGCGGCGTCTCGGTGCTGCATCGGAAGCTCTATCAGTACTACAGCGAAGAACGCCCGGTCTGGGTTTTTTTACGCGACCAGCAACGCTGGATCGAAGAGGCGATGGTGGTGGAGATCCAGGCAGATCTGGTGACCCTGCGCTACGACGACGAGGATGATGACGAACGCCATACCTGGGAAGAAAGCGTCCGGCTCGATTCGATCGGGGCGGTGAGTACGCGCCTGGCTTACGTGAACCGGGTGGCGACCGCAGAAGATCTGGCCACCACCGGAGATTGTCCCGAGACTGAGCGTCTGGGGAGCCCCTGACAAGCGAGAGCCTGATGTCCCCGGCCGGATGGCCTTGGCCTTGGCCTTGGCCTTGGAGGTTGTCCTTGGCCCCAGGATTCAGTGCGCGGTGCCGTTGCCGTCGTAGTCGTCAGTGTCGTAGTAGCCCCCCCGGGTGCCGAAATAAAGGGTGGTGAGGCAGAACAGACCGCTCAGCACCAGCAACACACTGCCGAGATTGAAGCCACCACTGGTCGCCATGGAACCGTTTGCACTGAGAATATGCATCAGTCTGGTGCAGATCGCTACGAACCGCTGGCAACAGGCCATGTGCAGCCGCTGACATGTCAGAACTTGCTGCCCTGCCCCGCCGCTTCTTCAGCCGCCCTGCCGCAGTGGTGGCCCCGGAGCTGATCGGCTGCCTGTTGGTCCGGCGCCAACCCAGCGGTGCGCTGCTGTGGGGCGTGATTGTGGAGACGGAGGCCTACACCCAGGACGACCAGGCCTGCCACGGCCACCGGCGGCGCAGTGCCAGCAACGAGACCCTGTTTGGTGCGCCGGGCCAGTTCTACGTCTACCGCTGCTACGGCATCCACCACTGCGTCAACGTGGTTACGGACCGGGCCGAATGGGCCAGCGGCGTGCTTTTGCGGGCCGCCGCCCTCCCCGCCGGCCCCGAGCGCCAGGCCAGTGGTCCAGGGCTTTTGGCCCGCTGTTTTGGCATCGAGCGGAGCCACGACGGCCAGGGCGCCTGCGGCGAGGGCCCTTTATGGCTGGCGCCACGGCCCAGCTCCCTGCAGGCCCTGCTCAGTCCAGCCCCAATGGCCCCTTCAGCAGACGCCCCCCTGCGGCAGGACCGCCGCATCGGCATCAGCGCTGCCGTTGATCAACCCTGGCGCTGGTATCTGGGGCCCAGCCGCAGCGTCAGTCGCCGGGCCCAAGGGGACCGCCAGCCGGCAGCGCCAGCAGCCTGGCGGCCCGAGCATCTGGACTGGGGAGCCCAGGGGGTGTGGCTTGGGGGCCGGGACGATCGACCCTTAAGTTGAGGCTGTTTGCCGGGATCGTGCGTTGAGCGGCTGGACCCACCGCCATGTACTTGACCTGGCGTCTTTTTCGGTCGCGGATTACGCCACCGTGCTGCAACTGGCCCAACGGTTCCGCCAATTGCCGGTGGCCGGCGCCCGCAAGCTGCCGGCGTTGCAGGGAAGGCTGATGACCACCCTGTTCTTTGAACCCAGCACCCGCACCCGCAGCAGTTTCGAACTGGCGGCCCGGCGTCTTTCGGCCGATGTTCAAACCTTTACGCCCTCATCTAGTTCGCTGAGCAAGGGCGAAAGCCTGTTGGACACTGCCCGCACCTATGTGGCGATGGGCAGCAACGTGCTGGTGGTGCGCCATCGCTGTGCCGGCATCCCGCATCGCCTGGCCCGGGATCTGGAACGGGGTGGCGACAAGGTGGCGGTGCTCAATGCCGGCGACGGACTGCACAGCCACCCAAGCCAGGGCCTGCTTGATCTGTTCACCCTGGCCCGCCATTTCGAGCCGAGCCAGCCCTCGCCCGCCAGCCTCGCCGGCCGGCGGGTGGTGATCGTTGGCGATGTGTTGCATTCCCGGGTTGCCCGCTCCAACCTCTGGGCCCTTACCGGCTGCGGCGCCGAGGTGGTGCTGTGCGGTCCCGCCACTTTGTTACCGGAGGACTTCGCCCAGTTCGTCGCGGCACCGCCTCCGGGGCAACGGCACGATCCGGTGAGCCAGCGCGGGCCGGTGATCCTCTGCCGGGACCTTGATCAGGCCTTGAGCGGTGCCGATGCGGTGATGACCCTGCGGCTCCAACAGGAGCGCATGCATGACCATCTGCTCACCAGCCTCGACAGCTACCACCGCCGCTATGGCTTGACCCACGAGCGATTGCAACGCTGTGGGGACCGGGTGCCGGTGCTGCATCCGGGCCCCGTGAACAGGGGCGTGGAACTGGCGGGAGAACTGCTGGACGACAGCGAACGCTGTCTGGTGGAAGAACAGGTGCGTAATGGGGTGCCGATTCGGATGGCCCTGCTGTATTTACTGAGCGCCGGAGCGGGGGCGGGGGCGGCGATCGGACTCACTGCAGCTTGAAGCCATCCAGCATCAGGCCATAGAGGAGGCCGATGCGGGCCATATCCAGCAATTGCAATCCCAAGCGTTGATCCCTGGGGCGCTTGAGCAGCCAGGGCCGACAACGGGCGGCAATCTCCAGGGCGAGCACGCAGACCAGGGCGGAGAGCTGGTCGAAATAGGACAGGGCGCCGGTGATGGCGCCCAGGCCTCCGCCGATGCCAAAGGAGACCAGCAGCACAATCAGGGATAGGGAAAGCCGGCGCCAGGGATTAGTTGCCCACTGGGCCAGGGCGTCGCCCGCCTGGATCAACCTTTTTTGGACCCTGGTTTGCTGATACCTGGGAACCAGGGGTGGAGCCAGGGGTGGGGCCAAGGGGGGGGCCATGGACAGAAATGGGGTGCAGGGCCACATCGGCCGGTTGTCTCCCTGTCCAACACCGAGGTGGTGGACAGGGGCACCGGCGGTGATCCCCATCACCCGACCAGGCGCCCTGCTTACCCTGTATACACCATTTGTAGGGGCTTGTGAAAGAATTTACCCCACATATAGGGGAAATCAATAAAAAAGCCCGCAGCCGAGGCCGGGGCCGGATGATGGGGACTCCCTAAGCAAACCAGCTCCGCTGGGGTTCGGCAAGGGGGGCAGCCAGGCGAATCAGGCTTCGCCTTCTTTTTTGCGGGATCCCTTGCCCTCCAGGAGTTCGAGCAGGGCTTCCATTTGGGCCATCACACCGCGCACCTCACCGGCCTCAGGCAGAAGGCCGTCCTCCATCACGCCCTGATGCATTTCCCGCAGCTCCTGGCGGATGTAACGGAGGTGGCTGACCACCTGTTCTCGTTTCGACTGAGACATCGATAAGGGGTTGTGTTATCCCCCTTTTACCTCATCACCCGCTCATTTCTGGCCAAAACGCTCGCGGGCCTGTTGATAGAAGGCCAGATCCACCTGGGAGAGGCCGGCCTCAGCGGCCATGGACTCAATTCGACGCCGTACGGCGGGTCTTACGAAGAAGGGCACCTCTTTGAGGACCTCAACGGCTTCAGGGCTCCAGTTCATGGGCAGGCTCGCTAAGCAATGATGGGGTTTGAGCGCCAGCATATCGATGCATACCTGAATCTACTCCCTGCGGCTCACCTGCCTCAAAGCAACTAATAACTAATTCGACCAACCCCATGACAGCCTGGTCAGCAACAATATAGGTTCAAGACATATTGTAAATGATCCCAAAAGGTCTTTAAAATGAATGTGATTGTTTGTATTGCTACCTAGTGATTGTTTAAGCTATTGCTGTGCTTTTTCCCGTGATGGCTCGCAGCGGCATCAGTGTTTCCTCTGCGCAGCAGGTTGGAAATCAAGTCGCTGGGACGATGGGACGATTGCACTACGGCGCTTCAGTATCGACCTGACGATCTGCCATGAAGTTGGCTCTCTACCAAGGATGCTCAGCAAAGGCGAGGTGACTTGGTTTGGGCAGCAAACTTGATCCGTCGACGCAGTTCGCGGCTGCGGACAAAGGCGGCCAAAATGCCAAGTCCGAGGGTCTGGGAGGGGGCGACTGGGCGGGCAGGGGCAATTAGGTCAATGGCATCGTCATCGAGCATCGAGCCGTTACTTGAAAGAAGTGAGGGGTTAATACCGTTGCGGAACATGATCATCGCTCCAAAAAATGTGTTTTGAGATACCCAAAATCGACTTAGGGGCATTTCAGTGGCAAAAATTGCTGAAGCAACCGTTAAAGCCAACTGGGTGCAACCTAGCGCTTTTTTTCATTTTCTTCCGTTTTTGTGCGGAATTGACCTTTGGGGCCCTGCGTCTGCCCAAGCCAGAGGCAGCAAGGTGTCGATATCGACCGGGCAATTGCCTTCGCTTTTGAGTTGGGACCTAGCCAGGGTTCTTTTCCTGACTCACCTCGGGGGGCAAGGCTTGGCGCCCTGCTTGCTACACACTTTTGATCGTGATAATCACAATCAACCCCCTCCCTGATGATTTTGGTGCGCAGCTGCTTTCGTGGCCGCTCGTCAGCTGGGCACGCACATAAAGCGTGAGCTTGAAGCTAGGTATCATTGCATGGATAATCTAATCTAAAATTATCAAACTGAGCCCATGAGTCACCATTAACAGCCCATATGCCAGCAAATATAAAATAATCTCCGGTTACGGTAGGCACAAAGGAAACCTTAAGAGGGCTATATTGCAGAGAAGGCCCGTACTTGATTTGGGCTACTGGTTTTTGATTGGCATTACGAAACCCGAAATATCCATCTCGAACATTAGAAGAAGTTCTAACGTAAGCATTGATCGTATAGCGACTACCGGCCTGTAAAACAACACGTTGGTGAATGGCGTTCCATCCTTGAGAATTCCGTACAAAAGCATTATTTGGACCTGATTGACTTAAGCCCTTGCCAATATCGATTCCTCCAGCCCCCTCTAAAGCCCAAGGTCTGGATACACTTCTAGATCGTTGTTGTTCAAAACTGGGGTCATCAGGCCTCCATGCACATATTGCTTGGACGCTTGGCTGGTAGCTAAAAGTTATGCCAAAAAGCGTGATACAGGCCAAGGCATGGATTGAAGCTTTTGGCTGCTTGAAGAGGAGCGTCATGGCAGTGTCCCTTTGCGTGGTGTAAAACCTTTGGCCCGAATGCCCTGATCAGAGGGTGAACAGGGTGGAATGACGAGCTGTCATTCCAGAGGTGCTGA